>CAYVIY010000139.1:1257-1505 GCA_964451765.1 Candidatus Undinarchaeota archaeon | reverse complement strand
CACTTATAGTCCCTCCACATCCACGACTTTACGGCCAGCACGGTCGCAACTGAAAGCGCAAGGCCGTACGCAGTTAAGAATATTGCGGTGTCCTTCAATCCTATGCCCTTCCGCTCCATCACCCTGAAAGCGAGAACGAGAAAGATAAGAGTTATGACAGTAGAGACTGCAAGATAAAACACGTTCTGTGGGTCAAATGCAAGAAGATCCAGTCTTAGCTCTGGATGGCGAAGGTAAGGAAAGATATC
>CAYVIY010000139.1:0-1247 GCA_964451765.1 Candidatus Undinarchaeota archaeon | reverse complement strand
CAACAGCCCTGAAAATTCTATAATATGGCAGGAAAGTGTGGTAAGCAGACCACAACAGGAGAACCAGGAATGCGATGCCCAGTCCGAAGTAAGATAGCTTGAGCCAGAGCTGCCTTCCGAACTCGTCACGCTTCAACATAACATCCGGATGCTTCTCGATGGAGTCAAAAAACCCGAGGTGCCACCTTCTTCGTTGCTTTATCAAATCCCTCCACCTACCGGGCACGTCCGTGTACGCCTTCGCCCCGGGACTCATTATCATAGTGTATCCTCCCTTCCGGACCCTGAAAACGATCTCCAGGTCTTCCGTCGGGGATGTCTCGTCAAACCCGCCCACCCTCCGGAGCACGTCCGTCTTGAAAAGGGAAAGGGGACCGGGGGCAACGTGTTGGGCGTCGACGTTACTCAGGATCCGCGCGAGGTAATTTCCATACAGGTACTCCACGACCTGCAAGCGCTCAACCAGCTTGTTCCTGCTCGCCGGAATCACGCACCCCGTGACGATCGCGTTGTTCTTTGCATACTTCAGGAGCTCACGAACTGCGAGGGGGTCCAGCCAGGAGTCCGCATCCACGGTCAAAAAGTAGGGAGTCTTCGCGAGCTTCAGCGCGGTATTCAACGCGGCTGCCTTGCCCCTGTTCCTCCTGTGTCTCACGAGCTGCACGTCAAGGGAAGACTCCTTCATAAACTCTTCAACGGCCTTGCAGGTTCCATCCCGGGAACCGTCATCAACGACTATCACGTGAAGCTTTTCCTTCGGGTAGTCCAGCCCTTCAATGGAACGCAGGGCCTTCAAGATGTGTTTTTCTTCATTGTATGCCGGAACTGCAACCGTCACTTCCACTTCCTCTTCCCCTTCCCCCCTTCTGCCCTTTTTTTCCAGAAGCAAAAGTAAGTAGTAGACCGCGAGATACGTGGAAACAACGAGAACACTCCATGTGAAAACTTTGAAAGGTGTAATCACGGGAAACAGGACTGCAATAAATTAAAAAAGATGTGGCACTTCGCCCCGCGTGAAAGTGCTCGGAATAGAAAGCACAGCCCACACCCTCGGATTTGGACTGGTTCAGGACGGCGAAATTGTGAAAGACGCGCGGGAGATGTTCGTCCCACCACACGGCGGAATAACTCCGAGGGATGCCGCGGAACATCACGCAAACGTGGTGGGGATGCTGCTGAAAGAGTTGATGGAGGAGCCGGACTTTGTCGCATACTCTGCGGGGCCGGGGCTGGGTCCCTGCCTCAAG
>CAYVIY010000138.1:0-1521 GCA_964451765.1 Candidatus Undinarchaeota archaeon | reverse complement strand
TATCAGCTCTCCCGCCCTGCATTTTTCCCCGACAGATTCGTTATCAAACAGGAACTTGTGGTAAAAGAAGATGGGGCATATGTCCGGATTTCCTCCCTTTTCGCGCTGTTCTTTCACCGTTGCCTGTCCCCCCGTGAATGCGTTCATCAGCTTGACCTTGATTTCCTGTGGAGAGTCCGTCGTGTATATGGCTGTTTCCGGCTTGCTTGAGCTCATCTTCCCCCCTGTCAGGCCCGGGATGAACTTGCTCAGTATGTCTCCGGGTTTTGCCAGCCCCACCCGGGGTGCAACATCCCTTGCCAGCTTCACGAACACGTCCTGATCCATCCCTATCGGGACGACCGTTCGCAGACCGTATTTTGCAGTTGGATAAAGAATGTGTGCGATCTGCATTGCGGGATAGAACTGCAGTCCTATATTCTGGTCCGGTGTGAACCCGAATGCGCTCCTCACAGTGCTGGCTGTTATCTTTTTCGCGACCCGTATGGCAAGGTTGTAAACGTCCTGCTTTATGTTCACCAGATCCATCATCACTTCGGTTTTTTCAGGATCGAACCCTATTGCGATTATGTCCAGCAGGTTTTCATAGTCCATCTGTCTGACCTGTTCGTAGTTGAGGTGTTCTTTTGCCAGCAGTTTTTCATCGTCACTGAAGGGGATGAAAACGAACGCGTCGAACTTGTCCTGAAGGAATTTCACGAACCGGAAAACCAGCAGGTGTCCCAGGTGCATTCTCATGCTGGGTCCCCTTCCGCTGACTATGGCAAACCGGTTCTTGATTATCTCGTCAAAGTCCCTGTGGGCAAAAAACAGCGAGGGAACCAGCGGATGCCCTATCTTTTTCGCGAGCTTTTTCCCTATCAGGCTTGCTCCGAACTCTCTCACGGCTTTCAGGTAATCTTCCTCTTCAAACCTGCCTTCAACATTGTAAGCATCAACAGTGGGCATGCTTCCCTTACCCCTGCAGGTTTTTAACATTTCACCGGGGAAACTTAATTAAAGGGGGAGTCGGGTTAATTGGGTGCTTAGAAGTCACACCTGTGGGGAGTTGCGGAAAAAACACGTTGGGAAAGGTGTAAGGCTTGCTGGCTGGGTACACTCCGTAAGAAGGATGGGTAAGCGCATTTTTGTGGATCTTCGTGACAGGTACGGAATAACGCAGGTGGTTCTGGATGAGCGGTTTGAGAAGCTCCTGACAAACCTGAAAAGGGAAAGCGTGGTTTTTGTTTCAGGGAAAGTTGTTGAGAGGAAGGAACCAAATCCCAAGCTCGAGACAGGTGATGTTGAGGTCGTGGCGGATTCTTTTGTTGTCCTGTCGAGAGCCGAGCCCATTCCGTTTGAGCTGTTCAACCCCGATGTGAAAACGGGTGAGGAGGTCAAGCTGAAGTACAGGTATCTGCACCTGCGTCACCCTGAAATGCAAAAGATTCTCGAGTTTCGATTCAAGGCTTCAATGATCGTGCGAAATTTTTTCGCAATGCACGATTTTGTTGAGGTGGAAACCCCCTCCCTGAGCAAGCC
>CAYVIY010000137.1:0-1528 GCA_964451765.1 Candidatus Undinarchaeota archaeon | reverse complement strand
TTCCCCGTTATTGATGAATTCCAGAATTCCTGCGAATTCGACCTCCCGCAGTTTCAGTCCCACTTCTTCCCTGACTTCCCTTGCGGCCGCCTCTTCAGGGGTTTCGCCTGCCTCAACCTTCCCTCCGGGCGCGTTGATCTTCCCCGAGCCCAGCCCCCTCTTTTTTTCTATCAAGAGGACCTTTCCGTCGCGGATTATGTAAGTCAGGACTTCAAACCTCAATCAGATCCCCTCCTGAGCACCTCGTACACCCTGTCAACGTCCTTCTCTTTCAGGACAGTTCTCCCGCTTAGAACGCGCTTCAGCTGGTGCCTCCTTATCACCCTGTCACTCCTTCCCTCCAGCCACCCCCCTTCAACGACCAGTAACCCCCTTATCTGATCCACGTATTCGGGGAACGCCCTTATCAGGAACTTTTCCGCCTCATCAACCTGTCTGAGCAGGTTGTACTTTCCGTAGTATGCCACGTCCCCTATCAGCCTGACCCTTCCTTTCACAGACTTGACCTCCAGGGGGAATATCCCCTTCGTGGATATCACTATGAAATCGATGTCCCCGTGCTTGAATCTGAAATTCCGTATGACCTTCCCTTTGATGCTTTTCAGCTCCTGAGCGACCAGGTCCTCCGCGTAACTCCCGCGAAGCACCTTCCAGAGCGATTTGAACGAGCTGGCAGCCCCCAGAAGCGGGAGAAGTGCGACGGGAAAGGTCAGGCGGGTTGCTGAAACCGCTTTCAGGTAAATCAAAATGGCAATTGAAGCTGCAACGTGGATCACAGTGAGCTTCAGGTTCTTCAGTGCCTTTCCTCTTATGAAGCTGTTCACAGTTTTCCCTCCCAGTATTTTTTCATCAGGAGCGCATCTTTTTCAATGTTCGGGCTTTCGCTCACGATCACACCATCAGCTCCGAACTCCTTCAGCGTGTCAATCAGGTCCCTCCACCTGAGGTCACTTTCTTCCAGCGGGAGGTGGTTCCGTTCACCGCGGGGACCGTAATTTATCCCGCTTATGTGTATGTGCATGTTCTTCACAGCTTCCCTGCCAAGCTCTGACTCGATCAGCTCCATAGCCGCCCGCCACTCTTCCTTTGAGTTGAGCGCGCCATTGGTGCGGGCGTGCAGGTGCGCGAAGTCCACGCAGGGCAGGACCTGATCCACCTCCTGACTGACCGCAATTGTTTCTTCGAGAGAGCCCCACTGGCTGACTTTGCCGGCCGTTTCCGGTCTGATCCACACGTCAACTCCAAGGGCTTTAACCTGCTCGACCACCTCAGAAATGCGTGATGCCACGATTCTGGTTGCCTTTTCCGGCTGAAGCCCGCCGTAGTATGCTGCGTGAAAAACGATGCTGTATCCGCCGGCTTCTCCTGTGATGATGGCGGTGTCGATGATTCGCTTTATGCTCGCTTCCACCTTGTCTGGATCCCTGCTGAGCAGGTTTATGAAATAGGGAGCGTGTGCCGTCAGCAAAACCCCTTCTTTTCTTGCAAGCTCTCCCTTTGGTGTTTTTCCTGGAACAATCAGGACATG
>CAYVIY010000136.1:0-1551 GCA_964451765.1 Candidatus Undinarchaeota archaeon | reverse complement strand
CTCCGGACCTCTCTGGTTTGCCCGTGCTTGCCATTCACGGAAATCACGAGAGGCGGATCAGGGGCGAGACGAATCCCGTCCAGCTCCTCGAGTACATGGGATTGCTGACATACCTGCATAACAGCGGTGTTAAAGTGGCTGATGCAGGGTTTTTCGGGGTCGGTGCAGTCCCTGAAAGCCTTGCTCCACAGATTTTCCGGAAGCTTTCCGTCCGCCCTTTCGGTTCTCCTTCCTTTTTTCTGTTTCACCAGAACCTCCGCCCCTACGTGCCTGCCCGCGATTCTCTCACGATGTCTGACCTGCCCGCGGGGTTTGATTACTACGTTGACGGGCACATTCACACTCCCCGTAGGGAGAAGAACCTGCTCATAACGGGCAGCACGGTGATCACGCAGCTCAAGAGCGGAGAGGAGCGCAAGGTCGCCTGGATCTGGGAAGATGGCGCTTTCAGGGAGATCGAGCTGAAAACGAGACCCTTCGTGATCCTGAAGGTTGACGCGGGTTCGAGACCGCCTTCGGAGGTTGAGGACGAGATCGAAAAGCGGGTCATAGAGGTCGTTTCGCGGTTTGAGGAGGAACCCCTGATAAAGGTGTTGGTTGAGGGGAAGCTGGCAGAGGGGTTCAGGCCGGGTGACCTCTCGTACAGGCATTCCGGCAGGGGGATCGTGTATGTTGACAAGAGGCTGGAGGGGGGACTGAAAAAAGTTGAGCTGAAAGCTAAGAGCGTTGATGACATCATAATGAACTCCTTGCGGGACATACTCCATTCGCGCGGTCTTGATCTGGACATCGGGGAGCTTTACAGGGCGATACTTGGCAGGGACGGGGAAAAGATCTGGAGGTTGATGAGAGTTGATCAGCAGGGTTGAGCTGAAGTGGTGGAAGAGTCACGAGCACAGCGTGTTTGAGTTCAGTCCCGGAACCAATGTTCTGATAGGAATAAACGGGTCCGGGAAGAGTTCTGTCCTGCAGGCTGTGGTGTTCGCCCTGTTCGGGGAAGTTCCCGAGGTCAGGAGCAGAAAGATAAAGGTGGATGAACTGGTGATGAGGAAACCGCGGAGGATGGAGAAAGCAGTGGTTTCCGTTGATTTCAACGTTGGTGAGACTCTTTACAGGGTTGAACGGGTTGTTGGCAGGGGGATTGCAGACGCCCGGCTTTTCAGGGAAGGGAAGATACTGGAGGTGGGTCCGAGAAGGGTCACTGAGAAAGTGTCCGAGCTTCTCGGGGTCGATTACGACACTTTCGTTCAGGTGATATACTCCCGGCAGAACGAGCTGGATCGTTTTCTCCGGCTCGGAAAGGGGGACAGGGTCGGGTTGATAGACAGGATACTTAAAATTGACAGGATCGCAGAGGTCAAGGACAGCCTGCGTTCGATAAGGAGGGAAGTGGAAGCCCGCCTGCGGGAGATACGTGCCAGGGCAGGGGAGGACCTTGACGGGGCAAGGAAGGAGCGCGAATCCATCGAGAAAGAGGTGCAGGCTCTCGAAGATGAGCTTGGCAGGATCCGGGCGCAGCTCGAACTTAAAATCTGCGAGAAGGAAAGGGTG
>CAYVIY010000135.1:0-1581 GCA_964451765.1 Candidatus Undinarchaeota archaeon | reverse complement strand
AACCCTCGCTAGGTTGGCTAGACGACCGGGGCATATGTGCAGAGTGCTACCGACTGCAAGGAGGTAGCACACGCGTCCAACCCTCGCTAGGTTGGCTAGACGACCGGGGCATATGTGCAGAGTGCTACCGACTTAAGGCATAATGGCTGCCATTTTTAAAACTTTAAACATTCCGTTTCCCGGACGGTTCAGGAATAAACTCCCGAATTGAATGTAACTTTTATATAGCAAGCTGGAAAATCCAGTTGTGGCAGATTATTATCCCGCATGGTACTGGCTACAGCCCAACCACTATCCCGCTCCACCACCTCAGAAAAACCAGTGGTTGCCCTGGGTGATAATATTTCTGCTCATTGTCGGCTCGTTCTACACAGTTTACATCTACATTCAGCCCGAATTTGTCATAGACAGTGTGACCTGCAGCCAGAGGTACATAGTCGCCCATCTAATAACATCTAAAGCAGGAAGGATGCTGATGGGTGACTTCTCCGTTGAGATGGGGCCGAAAACCTACTCCAAGAAACTGACTGCAAGTGTCGAGGAAGGGGACAGGCTGGACGTCGTTTTCGTGGTCTCTCTTGCCCCCGGAAACTACGAGGGAATACTGAACTTCAGGGGAAACCCGATCGGAACGTTTCAGTGCACCGTGCGCTAAATTTATAATGGGTTAATGCAGGTCACTAAAGGGTGAGATGATGTTTGAACTGGTTACATTCAAGCAGAACGTTAGAGTTCCTCCAAAGCTCTGGGAGAAGGACATAAAGAAAGGGGTGCTCAAGGCTCTGAACGATATGGAAGGCAGGATCGTGAAGAATCAAGGAGTCCTGCTCGCAGTTACGGGCATAAAGGAAGTTGGTGAAGGGATGGTGCTTCAGGGTGACGGAGCGGTGTACTTTCCGACCCAGTATGAAGCCCTCGTGTTCCGGCCCGAGCTGAACGAGGTTGTTGAAGGTGAAGTGGTCGACATAGTGGAATTCGGAGCCTTCGTCAGGATAGGTCCTATGGACGGACTCGTCCACGTCAGCCAGGTCGCAGACGACTTCTTCAGCTACAGCAAGGAAGGAGTCCTGCAGGGAAAGCAGAGCAAGAAAGTCCTCAAGATTGGGGACAGGGTGCGGGCGAGGATAATCAGCATAAGTTACAAAGCAGAACCCACGAAGCTCGGTCTGACCATGAGGCAGCCCGGACTGGGCAAGCTTGAGTGGCTTGAGGAGGAGGACAAGAATGAAGAGTAAGGAGGGAAAAGGCTTAAAAGTCTGCAGGAAATGCAGGATATTCGTCACGGGTGAGGTCTGCCCCATATGCGGTGGCAACGACTTCAGCACGACCTGGGCGGGAGTTGCTGTGATAATCGACCCTGCCCGATCAGAAGTGGCAAAGAAGATGGGCGTGGAGCTGCCCGGAAAGTACGCTCTGAAGGTGAGATGAATGGACGTAAAGATAATCAAGCAGGAACACAACCCCTTGCTCAAGAGGAAAGAAGTGTGGTTTGAAGTGCTGCACGAGAAAAAGCCAACCCCCGCAAAGCTGGAGGTTGCGCAGGTCCTGGCAGCAAAGCTGAACGCCAAGATAGACCTGATG
>CAYVIY010000134.1:0-1594 GCA_964451765.1 Candidatus Undinarchaeota archaeon | reverse complement strand
GTATTCGGGCTTGCAATGCGCCAGGAAGGGAAAACTGGAACTTCTGTGGGGATGGAGTTTGTGACCCGTGGGAGGGGTGTCTGGTCTGCCCGGGAGACTGCGGGGCGTGTAAAAGCGCGGGATCGCATTCGATAAGCACAATATACTCTGGCAGGAGAAGCACAACCAACAAATCAGCAGGATACATCGGGAACGTCACACAAGATGTCAGCTTGTTGAATGAAAGTGAAAAAGATGAGATCGCAAATCAAACGTGGGAGACAGGCACTGTAAAAAATGTGATTGATTTGATTGGGGGGATAGAGCACAGAAGCAAGAGTGGTGTGGCAGGTGTAGAAAAGAGCAACAGTTTGACACACGGAAATGAAAGCAAAAGTGTTGGGAACGTAACGACAGAAAAAGGCTTCGAAATCAAACCAGTTATAAGTTTAAATTTCAAAGTTGCTGGTGTTGTGGTGGTGGCCGTGCTGTTCGTGGTTGTGAGGTTGATGCTATGAAAATTCTCCACGTAATCAGAAGGTGGAAAGGTGGTGTCGGAACGTATGTTCAGGAAGTGTGCACTGAGCTGGAAAAACTCGGACATGAAGTTAAGGTGATAAGTAGAGAGGATGACTTGGGTTGCTTTTCGCTCAGAAAAAGTTTCTCAGTTCTGAGGACTGCTGTGAAGAAAGAAAACGCGGACGTTATCAATGCACACGACTGGAGTATTGCTCTGCCGCTTTTAGGGTTGAAGAATCTCGTCGTGACTTTCCATGCGGTTGAGCCGAGCCTGAGGTCACGGATCTTGCAAAGGCTTGTGTACAGCAGAGCGAAGGTAATTGCGGTGAGTAATTCCGTCAAGAAAAAATACCCGAAGGCAGAGGTCGTACTCGAGGGAGTGAATCTCAAACTGTTCAAGCCAGTTAAAGGCTTCGAGCTTGATGTCAAGAAGCCAGTAATTGGGTTTGCGCAGGCAAAAAACAAACTTTACAACTATAGTAGCGTGGTCGATGCGGTCGACACTATTGGTGGCACTCTACTGACCACGGGAACGCGAGATAATCGCTCGATCTCACTTGGATACCTGGAGAGACAGGAACTCTCAAAGTTCTACAGCTCCCTCGACGCGTTCGTTTCGTTACCATATAAAGGGGCGGGATTTAACCTGGTCTGGTTAGAAGCGATGGCGTGCGAGATCCCGACAGTGGGAAATTATGAAGGTGTGGGTGGCGAACTTCCAATCGTGCACGTAAAGGACAACAAACCGGAAAAAATCGCGGACGCGATAAAAAAAGCACTCGAGTTGAAGGGAAAGACAAATTACAGAGAGTGGATCCGAAAAAAAGGACTGACCTGGGAGCATACTGCAAAAAAACTCGTGGAGGTTTATGAAAGGCTGTAGTTTACCGGCAAGCTGCCCGAAAACCATTATAATACTCTGTGACAGAGTAAGCTGTGGTAGACAATATAGAAGAGTTACCGGGAGTGGGTCCCAAAACTGCTGAAAAACTCAGAGAAGCAGGGTTCGTTGATTTTATGAGTCTTGCAGTGGCTTCTGCGGGGGAAGTCGCGGCGGTTGCAGATATATCTGAAGCTCTTGCAGCCAAGATAATCC
>CAYVIY010000133.1:0-1597 GCA_964451765.1 Candidatus Undinarchaeota archaeon | reverse complement strand
GAAGGGAGTGTGGACAGGCTGAGCGGGACTGAAAGGGAAAGCGTTGTGAAAGACGTCACCTACGCGAGGGGGCTGATAGAAGAAGGCAGGTTCGAAGAGGCCCAGGCGATACTTGAGAAGGTGCAGGATCAGGTTGCCCGCGCGCTTGAAATCAAGGCTCTGAAGTCGAAGGCAACCTACGTCAAGCCCTACAGGTCTAACCTTCCCATAATCGCGGGAGCTATGGTCCTCCTTGCGGGAGTGGTGCTTTACCTCAAATGATTTAAGCCGTTCGTTTTTTTAATGGAGTGATAGGTGCGGTCGGATCGAGGCTGCGGGAGGCCATAAGGGGGTTTGCGTCTCGCAGTGCGGTTGACAGGAAGGACGTTGAGGCGCTGGTCCGGGAGCTGCAGAGGGTCCTGATAGCCAGTGACGTTGACGTGAGGCTCGTTCTTGACATCAGCAAGCGAATAAAGGAACGGAGCCTGAACGAGAAGCCCCTTTCCGGGATGACCCTCCGGGAGCACGTCCTGAAAATAGTCTACGACGAGCTGGTTAAGCTTCTGGGAGAGGGAAAGCCCCTCGCTGTCCGGAAGGGAATGAGAATAGTCCTTCTGGGTCTCTACGGTTCCGGGAAAACAACGACAGCCGCCAAGCTGGGTTACTGGCTCAAGAAAAGGGGGGTTGCGCCCGTTCTGGTTTCCCTTGACAGGGAGAGACCTGCAGCTTTCGATCAGCTGAGCCAGCTTGCGGGGAGGATAGGACTCAGGGTGTCGCGCGATCTGGTAGAAGGTTCAGCTGTCGTGGACACCACGGGCAGGGACGCCCTCGATGAAAGCATGCTGGAGGACGCCCGGGAAATCGTGAAGCAGGTTGATCCTGACGAGGTTTTTCTGGTCGTGCCGGCTGAGATGGGTCACAAAGCGGGTCAGGAAGCAGAAGCCCTGAAGGACCTGATTACAGGCGTGGTAATCACGCGGATGGACGGTTCCGCGAAAGGCGGGGGAGCTTTGAGTGCCTGCTCCGCCGCAGGGGTCCCTGTCAGGTTCATCGGGACGGGTGAAAGGGTGGAGGATCTTGAAGTTTTTGATCCCGTCCGTTTCGTTTCCCGCCTTCTTGGTTGGGGAGACCTTCAGACCCTGCTTGAAAAAGTTAAGGAAGCGGACGTGCAGATAACTCAAGATGACCTGCGGAACCTGAACATGCAGACGTTTTACAGGCAGCTGGAAGCGATGACGAAGATAGGACCCATGGACAAAATCCTCCAGATGGTGGGTCTGACGGACCTGGACAGGAAAACCGTGGACGAGCTGAAACTCAAGCTCAAAAAGTACAGGGCGATGATAGACAGCATGACCCGGGAGGAAAGGCTGAAACCGGAGATCATAAACAGAAGCAGGATAGAGAGGATAGCGAGGGGAAGCGGGACCAGCCCGAGAGACGTTCGCTCCTTGCTCAAGGAGTTTTTCATGATGAAAAAGATGCTGAAGCGGTTCGGGAAAGGGCGGATCCCCGCGAGGTTTGCAAGGGGGTTGAAGCTGTGAACAGGTTTCTGGTATACCTGCTTCTCCTGATCCCTTTCATTTTCATTTACGAGAGCGGGAGTATGCTGACGTAC
>CAYVIY010000132.1:0-1672 GCA_964451765.1 Candidatus Undinarchaeota archaeon | reverse complement strand
AGGGAGACCTGTTGGCTTTTTCAGGAATGGAAGTGTCGTGCCAGATGTGAGATACGGTAATCTCACCCTTCTGCCCTACGAAAACGGGAGTTCCACCATCGTGGGAAGTTTCCGCCTCCTCGAAGCGACGAGGCAGGTTTCGCGGTTGAGGATGGAGGAGGGCGAAAAGGTCGATGAGGAAATTCTCAGGGAAATGGATTACCTGAAGTACGTTTACTATTCTGAAAGGTATGGAAGCCTTGAAAACTATTTCAGAGAAATGGGGATCGACAGCCCCGGTGAGGCTGTGAATTTCCTGAATTCCCTCCAGATGTCTGAAGCTGCCGATCTCCAGAGCATATACCAATCGCTTGAAAACGGTGAAGTAGGTTACACGCAGTATCTGGAAGCCCTCAAGGCTCTGGAAAAGCTCACGGGAAGCGATCTGATGAGTTCTCTCGATGAGGAGACAAGGGAGATGCTTCAGAATTACCTGAAAAACATCCAGAAGGATGTTGCCAGGAAAGCTCTGGAAGAGGTACTGAAAAATATAGACAGGAGCGAGCTGGATCTCCTTTCGGAGGTTCTGAAGCACATTGATTACAGTGTGCTGTACAGGATCGCCCGGGACTACGTCAGGGATGCCGCGAGGAGTGGCGAGCTGGACAGGATGCTTGATGCACTGAAGGAAAGTGACGTGTCCAGCGGGGTCAGGTCTGCCGCTCAGGAAGGGATCAAGGAGCTGGCGAAAGTAAGGTTTATGGATTACCTGCCCAGGAGGTCGGCATATTACCTGCTTGCTCTGGCTTCCCTGACTTTGCTGTTTGCGTTGAGAGGTGTTGGATTATGAGAAGCGAGTTTGAAAGGTTTCTTTCGGAGGTTCGGCGGGTTCTGGTTGGATTTGACAGGGTCGCGGAGGCGGTCCTTGTGGCAACCCTGTGCAGGGGACACGTCCTGCTTGAGGGGCCACCGGGCGTTGCGAAGACCACCCTTGCAAAGACTGTGTCCCGCCTGATAAATATGGATTTCAAGCGGGTGCAGTTCACGCCAGACCTCCTGCCCACGGACATAGTTGGGACAGTCATATTCAACCCGAAGACAGGGGAGTTTTCGGTCAGGAAGGGTCCCATATTCACGAACCTGTTGCTTGCTGATGAGATAAACCGCGCGAGTCCCAAGACTCAGAGCGCCCTGCTCGAGGCAATGGAAGAAAGGCAGGTCACGATAGAGGGGAAAACATACCAGCTCGATGCTCCCTTTACGGTGATAGCCACGCAAAATCCTGTGGAGCAGGAAGGGACGTACCCTCTCCCTGAGGCGCAGCTCGACAGGTTCCTTTTCAAGATGGACGTCGGTTATCCACGAAAGGAGGAGGAAAAGGAAATTGTGAAGAGAGTTCTGTCGTCAGGGATGCAGAGCATAAAACCCGTAATCAGCAAGGAAAAAATAGTTGAGCTGGGGTCCAGCCTGAAAAACATTTACGTTTCTGACAATGCCATAGACTACATAGCTGAGATGGTTCAGGCTTTGCGCGATGATCCCCTGGTTGTCTGGGGACCCAGCCCTCGCGCTTCAATAGCCCTCATAAACGTTGCCCGGGCGGTCGCATTTTCCGAAGGAAGATCGTACGTAAAGCCTGCCGACGTGAGAAAGTTCGCCGTGGAGATACTCCAGCACAGGATAGGGATAAATC
>CAYVIY010000131.1:0-1689 GCA_964451765.1 Candidatus Undinarchaeota archaeon | reverse complement strand
AAGCTGCAAGGAAATCCTGATTGAGAAAGAAACCCGCCTCAGAATATCCCGGGATAAAGAGGGGGTCGTCATTGAAATCAGTTGAATTTCTCATAACTCTGACCCTGCTCCTGTCAATCTACGCATTCTTTTACAGTTACTACAGCTCTCTGCAAAGGGCAAGCGAAACAAAGCTTGAAAACGCAAAGGACGAGCTCGAATCCTTCGGGGTCAGCTCGCTCATTTCCGCGATGTGCCACTTCGGGTACCCCTTCGAATACGAGGGGGACCTGCCAAGGACGGTTCCGAAGGCGGACTGCCCCACCATCTTCGACCCCCTGAGCGGCGGGTACAGGTTCCAGACATGCGGTAGATTGAAATGAGAGGTCAAATACTCGAAATGGCGGTGCTTCCCCTCATAATTGCTCAGCTGATTCTTTACTCAAACTTTCTCCTGTCCAGCGAGATAAATGATATACTGGCTGCAAAATCAGTCATACTGAACTCAAGCAGGGCGGAAGATGTAGCAAATTCCCTGATAATGGGAAACTGCAGCAGCATCACACACTTTCTGCAGACCGTTCCCGAATGCAGGGGATACTGCGTGAGGAGAGTCGCCGTAGTAAACGGTTCTGTTCAGGTGGTGAGCTTCGGAACACTTAAATAATGACGGCGGGGCGGATTAAAGTGAAAGCCATAAAGTTCGTGCCGTCCACGATCGAGGGAGGGCCGAAAAGGTCATTCTTGCTGGAGTTTCCCGACTTCTCGCTCAGCCTCATTGAAACCGAAAAAGGGCTGTTTGCAGAGATAGTGAGAGAGAACGAGAGGCAGACCTTCACATCGAAGATCGAGGATGTGAGCGTTAGAAAAGAAGTGCAGGCCGTCCTGTCCCGGCTGAACGAGATAGTTCAAGTTTACCAAAAGGGATAATTACTGTCCCGTTCTCTTCTTCAGGATGCCAAAGCTCGAGAGCATGAGAATCCGCGGGTTCAAATCCTTCGGCAGGCAGACCTCCATAAAGTTCGCAGAGGGCATAACCGCGGTTGTCGGCCCTAACGGATCCGGGAAGAGCAACGTCATAGACGCTCTCGGGTTCGTGATGGGGAGCCTGTCGTTCTCACAGCTCAGGGCAAAAAGAGCGTCCGAATTCCTGTTCAGCGGGTCCAAAAGGTCGGCAAGCGAAGCAGTGGTTGAACTGAAAATAAAAGACGAAAACAATAAGGTATCCGATGATGGAATTGTAAAGATCGAGAGAAAGCTACTAAAAGATGGATCAAGCGTTTACAGGCTTAACGGGAAGCGAACGACCCGACTCGCAGTCCTTGACGCGCTGGCTGCCCTTAACATATTCCCTGACGCACACAATATCTTACACCAGGGGGATGTTGACAAATTTCTGAAGATAACTCCTGAGGGGAGAAGAAAACTGATAGAAACCGTGGCAGAGATTGACATATACGAAAAAAAGAAAGAAAAAGCGGTCAGGAATCTCGAAGAAGTCGAGAGAAGGCTAGAAAATGTGAAAGCAGTTTACAATGAACGGATCAAAATATATGAAAGACTAAAGCGGGAAAAGGAGAAAGCGGACAGGTATTTCGAGCTGAAAAAGATGGAAAGAAGGGCGAGAAAGGGTATTTTGATAAACAGATTGAACAGTTTGAGCAGAAGCATTAAAGAACTCGAAGAAAAAAAGAAGAAGCTGACGTCAAA
>CAYVIY010000130.1:0-1709 GCA_964451765.1 Candidatus Undinarchaeota archaeon | reverse complement strand
CATATAAGCCCCGCAGGGTGTTGCGGGTATGAAACTATTCATAAAATCAGCCCCGCACGACTGGAATGTTGCTCTTGAGGTTGTTGAAACGCTTGAGGCAGAGGGGGTGCCTGTTTACGGTGTTGAGATACAGATCCTGAAAGATTCCGTCCCGGAGAAGGTTTACGAGGCGGTTGATGCGTTCAGGTCGAGCGGACTTCGCGCAGTCGGTCTTCATCCCGGGTTTCCCACGTTTTACAGGGACGTGATCGCGTGGGCGAACGTTGTCAATATGCTCAAGCTGGATTACGTGGTTTATCACGCGGGATCCCTCAACGGGTATTGCGCTATCCGTGAGGAGGCTGACGCGGTGAAAGAGGCTGTGAAAGTCCCTGTTTTTTTCGAGAACCTGCCATATCAGGAGCGTTCGCACGCGAAACTCTATTCCCCCGTTGCTGTGGCTCAGCTGGGGGACGTGCTAATAGACATAGCGCACACTTTCTGGAACCACCAGCACGGGAAACTTGATTTTCCCCCCGACCGGTTTCCCTTCCTCCTGAAGGGGTGTGTCCGGGCGATACACGTTGCGGAGCAGGAGGGGAAGGACGGGGCGGTTATACACGATGGAACGCCAGCGCTGAGGGCTTTCCTGCAGGAGGCTTTCAGGCACCTGCCCGATGCGTTTTACATAGGAGAGCCGAGAGGGGGACACCTGAACAGGGGGAAAGGACACCTGGAAAATGCGCTGGGGATGTGGAAACTGTGGGAGGAGTTCAGGGACAACGGATCTCTAATTTAATTTTGAGTTGTTTTGAAAATACTCTTTTAAAATTGATCCGCACTACCTATGAGTTTTCAGGATTGCTTTTAAAGAGCCCTTCGAGTTGCCTCTGTGCGAGCAGTGATAGCAGCTGCGGGGGCCAGTTCGCGCTTCTGGCCTCTCAATGACTGCCACAAAAGCCTGATCAGGATTGCGGGCAAAACACTGATCGAGCGTGCTGTTGATTCCCTGAAGGGAAATGTCGATGAAATTGTTGTTGTTGAGCCTGCCAGCGGTTGCATAAGCAGTAATCTTGACCTGCCCGTTGAGTTCCGCAGGCAGAAGGAGCCCAGGGGAACGTGGGAAGCCATCCAGATAGGGGCGCACGATTGCGATGATGATTTCATCGTGCTTTCCGGCTACCACACTTCCCGTGACGTTGTGAATCTGCTGCTCAGGGGCAGGGGTATGAAACTTTTACTGACTGAGGTGGAAAACCCACGCGATTACGGGATAGTCACGCTGAGGGATGGCAGGATTTCCGAAATTGTGGAAAAGCCCACGAATCCCGGATCCAATCTGGCTGTGGTGTCTGCGTACAGGTTCCCCCCGGAGTTTGTGGATCTGATGAAAAAGATGGCGGACAGTGCTCATCCTTACCTGCTCGAAGATGCACTCACGGAGTACGTCAGGGAGCACGACGTGAGCTACGATGTCATTCCCCGGGATGCCCTGCCAAGCCTGAAGTATCCCTGGCACGCTCTTGACTTTCTGGAGAAGATTCTTGCCGGGGTGAAGGCGGGGATCGAAGGGGACGTTGCAGAGAGTGCTGTCCTGACTGGAAAGGTTGTCGTGGAAGAAGGAGCGAGGATTATGGCGGGCGCGGGTATTTCAGGTCCTGCTTACATAGGTAAAGGGGCTGTTGTGGGGGATTTTTCTCTCGTGAGGGAAAGGTCAGTGGAGGCAGGAG
>CAYVIY010000129.1:0-1715 GCA_964451765.1 Candidatus Undinarchaeota archaeon | reverse complement strand
CCTGACCTGCTCAACGCTTTCCTTCGCGCGGAGAGCCTTGTGTATCTCCTTCTTCGTCAGCTCCTCAACCTCTTTCCCGGCAGGGGCTCTCGTGACAAAATCTATGTCCGCCCCCATCAAAGCTTCCTTTATAATTATGTCACCCCCTCTGTCTCCATCCACAAACAGGGTCATCGTCTTGCTCTTGCTGAGCTCGATTATGGTCTTGGGTATCTTCGCCCCACCTATGGAGATCACGTTCTTGAACCCGTACTTGAGCAGGTTGAGCACATCCGCCCTCCCCTCGACAACTATGACTTCCTCGCTGCTGTCAACCGCAGGTCCTGCGGGTAACCTTTCGGGCCCGTACTCGACCAGCTCTGCCTGCCTCACCGTCTCAGTGACCTCATCAACGATTTCCTGACTGTCCGGGGCACGTATCATCATGTTTTTGAGTATCTCTTTCGCCTTGTCAACTATGTACTTCCTTTTCCGTTCCCGAACATCCTCAACTCCGATCACCTTTATTTCCGCCTCGCAGGGTCCAACCCTGTCAATCGTTTCGAGGGCGGCCGCGATTATTGCAGTCTCTGCCTTGTCCATGCTGGAGGGTATCTCAATAGTGCCTTCAACCTTTCCATTGCGGGTATCGAGCCTTACCTCGATCCTTCCTATCCTTCCGCTCTTCTGAAGCTCTCTCAGCTCCAGATCAGGTCCAAGGAGCCCTTCAGTTTGACCGAAGATCGCTCCAATAACATCAGGTTTTTCTATTACACCTTTTGCCTTTATTTCCGCTTTAACGATGTATTTTGCTGCAACAGGACTTATTTTTCCCACGTTAATCACCTCTTCAGCATTCACCTAAACCACATCCAGTGAGGTTTAAAAAGGTGCACTTCGGGGAATAGTATGAAAATCACGCAAAGCAAGGTAAAACCCGTATTCGGGGACGAAGTTTTTGTCAGTTTCACGGTAAAAAAGAGCAAGGACGGATCAAGAAAGGATGTCGTCATCAGGATGAGCTTCGTGGACAGTATGAGAAAAGAGGTGATAGCTGACGTCGTCGTCAGCCCTGTAACCGCAGAGGCGCTCTCAAAGATTCTGGAAGGCACCCTGAAGAAGGTGGACGAGGTCATGCAGGGAAAGAAAGAAATCAAAAGGGAGGAGGAAAGCACGTTCTACATAGGTTAGATCCCGAACACATTTTTCACATTCTTTTCAGTCATTTTTTCTATCAGGCTGTGCTTCAACCCGATAGAGGGCAGAAACTCGGAGACAAACTGCCTGTAAAGGTAAAGGGACGGGAATCCGGACATGTACGGCGGAAACAGCTTCTCCCCGATGGGGTGGGGAGCGTGATCCGTCTCAACCCAGTCCACTTTCCCGGCAGCAACCAGCTCTCGCAGTTTTTCCACAGTTCGGGCATCCCTAAGCGGGGGATTCATTTTGTATATCAGACCGTCCGGCCTGTTCAGCATCCCGTCTGTCCACATCAGGTGGTGGGGGGTCACTCCACAGCTCGCATCGCGCGCTTTTCTCACCAGCTCAACACCCTCCGCTGTCGAAATGTGGCAGATGTGCACGTGCCCTTTGAACCCCTCCTCGCGCGCGAACCTGAGCTGATCGCGTATGCTTTCGATCTCGGCTTCCTTCGGACGTGCGAGAGCGTGCGTTATGGGTCTCGTGGGGTCCCACTTCCCCAGCAGACTTTCCTTTTCGGCGTGAACCGCCACAAC
>CAYVIY010000128.1:0-1721 GCA_964451765.1 Candidatus Undinarchaeota archaeon | reverse complement strand
AGATCGGTTCCGGAATGCAAAACTGTAGTTTTGCTGCTGGACCAAAACCGTGCTACTTCGCTCCGCCCGGTAACACCCTGCGCGTGTTGCAGGTTCTGGATCCCGCCCGGGGCTTTCTCACATAAAAAGTTGTTATTCCAGACCTTTCAAAATGACCCTTTTCGCCTCCTCGAACTCTGGAAGCTTCACTACCACAAGCGGCTCAAGAGACCTCCACAATGACCTCTTCTTTTCGATAGCCCTCTTGAATTCCCCAAAATTCTCAACCTTAATTTTTACCCCATACCTTGAAATCAAGAAATACAGATCGAAAACATCTCGTGGCTTATCTCTATGAAGAATCGCTGAAACTTTATCCTGTGCTACTCTCTCAAGAGGGGACACTCTAACCTCGAAATCGGGCACATCCGGGTAGGGAGATGTGAAGAGAACCTCTTTGGCTTCCTCCTTCCGGAACCCAATTTCAAGGGTGAGTTCCGATCCCCCAAAACCTTCAGCGCTTACAGAGAGCCTCGAAAATAACGTGTTTGCTGTGAATTTCTTCTTAAGGACTTTGGTTTCGAATCCCAGCAAGTGGAGCTTCCCTGTCAGATCATTCACAGGGTCTATCCTGTGGGAGTGACTTAAATCCAGATCCCCGCTGAACCTCGGCAGCTTAAACAGCTTCCACAAGCAGGTTCCACCTTTAAAAACGAGCTCTGGATACTCCTGGTACAGGATGAATAGGGTTAGATCCTGCAGATAATCCTTTCTCACATGCTCCAATGTTCTGAGTCTTCTAATAAACGCGTACTTTTTTAGCTCATTTACCAAGAGCACTTAACCACCTCCTCACTCTTCCGATCACACTTTTTCTTTTCACGAGTTTCAGATAATTCTCCATCCTCTCCAGATTCACATTTCCCGCAAGCTCCCCGCTGGGTTCGAATCCGAAATAAGCAAGATCTATTATCGCCTTTTCAACATTCGCCACAGGAATTTTGTACCCTTCATACGGGATAAATTCATAACCGAAGAAGAGCTCCGGCTTTATTCTGAAAAACTCTAATTCAGCACCTCTGAAATTCACCACCCTGTTCTTTTTCCTGGCCGTGGTCACAACCTGTATCCAGCTTGGAACCTGCATCAGGGCTTTTCTGAGAAAGAGAGCAGAGAACATGGAGATATATGAAGGGAAAGTGAGAAAAGGTGCCACCAAAAAAGGATCATCAACAGTCGCATACTTTCCCCTCTCAACTGAAGTTATTCTGCCCTGTTTTCTCAGCAATTCCGCGAGCCTCCTCACATAGCTCTTCTTTATTCCAAGTTTCACGAAATCCCTGGCTAAGATAACGGGCTCCCTGAGCAGCTTCTCAACACTCTGCCTGTACTTGATCACAGGCATTTAAATCACCATCATCACAAAAGATTGTGATTTTAGTTACTTAAATATGTTTGGATAATTCAAGCGGGTTCGAATCCCCCGGGGCTTTACCCAAGATGTGCGACTCCGACCCTTACATGAAGCTGGAGCGGTTCTGGACGCTCCGTTTCTCTCGGTGTAGCAATCGTGGTGGGTACAACCATCTTTACATGTCTACGAAGCAAAAAGTTGCTAAGTTTGAATCGTTATTCCTTATGATGAAAGGTGGCTGACATGAGCGAGATAAAATTCTTCAATGAAATAAGAGAACCAAAAGTCTCGGAACTTGGAGGGAAGGGGTATTCATTAGTTGTACTTA
>CAYVIY010000127.1:0-1723 GCA_964451765.1 Candidatus Undinarchaeota archaeon | reverse complement strand
CCATCGTCCGGCTGGCAATGACGTGGTTCCTCAGGCTGAAACCCGCTGAACCCGTTCCCGTGGACGAAATGATGAAGCTCAAGGTGAAGAAGCCAGAAGACAAGAAAAAGCTCGAAGAGTTGAAGGAAAAGGTAAAAGCGCAGTGCAATGAAAACAAAAAGAAAATGCTCGATGACGTTGACAAGCTCATAGAAGAAGAACAGATGAACCCCGCACTGGGGAACTACCTCAAAAGGAAAATTGAAGAGTTCTGGAACTGGGTGGCTAACTACTCCTACTGGCTCAAAACAACGTATGACAGGATAAAGGCCAATATGGTTCAGCAAAAAGCGAACCTGAAAATGTACATGAAGTGGGCGGCTGATGCAATATACAACGCGGAAACAATGACAGTGCACCCAGAGGACTTTGAAAAGGGGGATTTTGTGGGGTACGCGTGGAAGTTCACGCCGGGAGAGTTCATGATAAGTGATTACGTGTTTGCGGCCACCAAAGGAAAGAGACCGGACCTGTGGGAGCTGTGCTCTCCATTCGTGCCGGTAATCCTCTCTGAAATAATGGTGGGCACCAGCGTTGAAATTCAAAACAAGATGACCACCGTCCTCTTCGTCAATATGTTCGGGTACATGCATAAGAATGACCTGGAAGCGCTCCGGGGGTATGTAAAAGGGGAAAAACGAGACTTGTTATCTGTTATGCGAAAAGCAGGGGCAATGACGGAAGAAGAAGCGAAGATGATCTTCGATAAAGAAGAACTGGACGAAATAAAAGGAAACATCCCTTCCTCAAAGACAACAATATGGGACAGCATAAACGACAAGACCTCGCGCGTGCTGAAAGCGGCTGAAACGGCCGCGAGCATATTCGGACTGTCCCTGCCAGAGCAGGGCCTCCCCTGGGCCAGAAGCATGCGGGCAGCGTCTTTTGCCACGGAAATAGCATAAATAAATTACTGCCCTGTTAGTTCCATGGCAAAAAGTAAAATTATACCTCTTGCAGCGGTTGAAAGGCTTATGAAAAAGGCTGGAGCAGCCAGGGTAAGTCCGAAAGCAGTGCGGGCTCTGGCTGACACGCTCGAGGAAATAGCGGAAGATATAGCCGTGAGATCTGTAAGGTATGCTAACTATGCAAAGAGGAAAACAATAACCCGAGCAGATATTGAACTCGCGGCATCAGAATGAAAGCCCTCATCCTCTGCGTTGATAGGGATGACGATCTGGGTAGGAAAGCCTCTGTTAAAGGTCCGATTTTTGGAGAGGTGAAAGCTCAGGAAGCAGCAATAAAACTTCTGCGGGCCGATCCCTCGGAAACGGACGCAAACGCAATTTTTGCGGCCATAAAGCTGTGCAGGGAGTTCAAGGGTGAAAAGGAACTTGCAGTCCTGACGGGCTCTGCAAAGGTAGGGTACAGGAGTGATATGGAAATCAGAAAGCAGCTGAACGCCGTGCTCAAAAAGTTCAATCCAGATGGTGTAATTCTTGTGAGCGACGGCAAGGAAGATGAGATGGTGGTCCCAATAATAGAATCCCGCGTGCCAATTATCAGCATTCACAGGGTAGTGGTTCATTCAGGGCAGGAGTTGAAAGGCATTTACTACACCATCTTGAACTTCCTCAAAAGGAGCACGGAGGACAAAGAAATGGCGAAGCTTGTGTTCGGGATTCCAGGGGCGGTAGCGATAACATATGCCATACTCGGCCAGCAGGGCTGGAGACTCCTCGCC
>CAYVIY010000126.1:1064-1765 GCA_964451765.1 Candidatus Undinarchaeota archaeon | reverse complement strand
CTGCAACCTCTTACAGGATGGTCGGGGCGGATGTACTTAATCTGAAGAGAGCTCTGCTTTTAGCTTTGGTTAGTATCTCTCTTCTAACTTTTGTTTACGCGTTATCCGGGTCGGGCGCGAGCCTCAACGTCTCCGAAGGAAAGTACTGCCTGAACGATTCCGTCCCGATCTCCGGCTTCGCGCCTGAAAACTCGAGCCTGACCGTGAAAGTGGGGAATGAAACCCACAGAATCCCTGCCGAAGGCTACTTCAACTACAGCTTCATTCCCACCAAGGAAGGAAACTACACTGTTTCCGTTGGAAACGCAACTGCATTCTTCTCCGTTGTGGACTGCACTCCCGCAAGCTTCATTTCTCTGAAAGCCCCAGAGTTTGTCTGCTTTGAGAACCAGCCCTTCAAGATAACCTGCAGGGCAAGGGTGAACCGAACCGTCCCGACCATCACCCTCGCAGTTGACAACGCAACGGAAACGTTCGAAGGCGATTTTGAAAAAGAACTGAGCCTCCTTGAAGGGAACCACACAGTAACCGCAACCGCAGGAAATCTCACGGACAGGAAAACCGTCAGAATTGAAAGGTGCAGTGAAATCAGAATAGAAACGGGAAGGAAATACTGCAGCGAGGAGGAAATCCCCATCAAAGTAACGGCAAGAGTCAACCGGAAGCCCTACACAGGATACGGATCCCTCAGCATATATGAC
>CAYVIY010000126.1:602-1054 GCA_964451765.1 Candidatus Undinarchaeota archaeon | reverse complement strand
CTCCAGACAAATACACTCTCTTCGCCACAGCCGGCGGGATGAACGCCTCATCGGAAATGTCCGTGTCAGAATGCAACAACACACGTGTCAACATTGAAACGGCAGGCGCGTACACGACAGGGAAAGGTGTGCGGGTGAACGTGACCGTAACCTCAGATGGAAAGCCGTACAGGGGAACTGCAAGGCTGGAGCTATCCGGTCCGTCTGCATACAGAACGGTCTTCGAGATAAACGGGAGCCGGTCTGTTCTTCTCCCCTCACTTGAACCCGGCGAGTACACAGTGCAGGTGTACGCAGGCGAGGGAGCAGGAACAGCGAGCTTCTCCGTCAGGAGTCCCGTAAAATTCATCGCAAAAAGCATTGTGGACACTGCAATGGGAAGGCTGGAGGTCTGGGGAAACAGAGAAATGGAAATAGAAGGAGGAAAAGGGCTGAAGATCCGCACGAACTCC
>CAYVIY010000126.1:306-592 GCA_964451765.1 Candidatus Undinarchaeota archaeon | reverse complement strand
AGCGTGAGGATCAACGTGACCGTCCCATTCAGGATTCCAGAAGGGTATTACCCTTACATACAAATGACGGGCTGCGAGGGAAAGGTAAGGGGGGCAAGGGTTTACAACAGAACGCTTGAAGTGGAAATGCGTGATCTTGATGACTGCATTCCTGATGGTAAAATAAACCTGAACTTCTCCATCCCGGAACCGGTCCCGGTGAACGTGACCGTCGGGGAGAAGAAGGCAAGGATAGCTTTCCGTGAGGAGAAAATCGAGCTTGAAACAGATGGCGAGCTGAAGGAAA
>CAYVIY010000126.1:0-296 GCA_964451765.1 Candidatus Undinarchaeota archaeon | reverse complement strand
AGGCTACAGGTTCGATCGGGGGATGTTCAAGTTCAACATAAGCGTGAGTCCCGGTGAGAGCGCGACAGTGAGGCTGAACTTCTCGCGCCCCATATCCAGGTACTCCGCGTTCTGGAAGTTTGATCCCGTCAGGCAGGTCTGGTACAGATATCCATTCAAGGTGATCTCACCCCACGAGGTTGAAATAACCCTGACAGATGGAGGAGAAGGGGATGAAGACGGAGTTGCAAACGGTTTCATAGTCGACGATGCCGGGCTGGCTGAGAGCTGGTGGAACACGAGCTGGTGGTACAGGC
>CAYVIY010000125.1:555-1816 GCA_964451765.1 Candidatus Undinarchaeota archaeon | reverse complement strand
ACTTCTTCGGTTTTCCGGGGGTTCTGACAGGTCCTGTCATAGTGACGGTCATCGGTGAGCTGGTAGAAGGATAAATACTACTTCTTTACAGACTATTGTTGTGGACGTGCTTCAGCTCGCTCTTCAGGACCTGAACAGGATAGAGCCGAGAATAGTCAGGTTGATGGAGCGGGGCGAGATAGACCCCTGGGACGTTGACATTGTCAGGCTGTGTGATCTGTACGTTCAGGAGCTTAAAAGCAGGGACCTGCGTATATCGGGTAACGCGCTGCTCACGGCGGCTGTTTTGCTGAAGATGAAGAGCGATCTGTTTGAAGAGAAAGAGGAAAAGGAAGAAATTGAGGTCGAGATTGAAGTCCCTGACGTGGAGATAATCCCCGTTTACAGAAAAGTCGAGCGGAAAGTGACCGTGTTTGAGCTGCTTGATGCTCTCCGCGATGCGTTTGAGCTTGAGAAAAGCAGGATCCGCGCGAAGTCTTTCCAGCCCCGGTTCGAGTTCGTGGCAATGGATATAAGTAAGCTGGTTGAAAGATTGCTCACGGAGCTTCCCGACGAGGTGGTCATAGAAGCGCTGGGGGCTCTCACCCTGTTTGCCGTGCTTCATCTCGCGAACAAAGGGGCGATTGAGATTGAACAGGAGGAATGGAATGGAGCGATCAGAATTAGAAAGCTGGGTGGAAGCAGCCCTGTTTATAGCGGGCAAGAGAGTCCGGCTGGAAGAGCTGCAGAAGCTGTTTGACGTTGGCAGGGCAGACATTGTTGAAGCGCTTGAAAATCTTTCCCGCAGGTATTCTGGACCTGTTGTGGTGGAGTTCGATGACGAAATGGCTGTTATGAAAGTTCAGGACAGGTACATTGAGAAGCTCTGGATGTTTGGCAAGGGGGAGTTTTCCCAGGCGGAGCTGAAAACACTGGCGATGATAGCTTACTACGCCCCTGCCAGGCAAAGCGACATAGTCAGGATAAGGGGCAACAGGGCGTACGAGCACATAAGGAAACTCGAAAACAGGAAGCTGATCCGGACGGAACAGAGTGGAAGCACGAAGGTTATTTATCTTACCCGCGAGTTCTACGACTATTTCGGTGAGGAAGTTGTTAAGTGGATTAGAGATTCGAAGGTGGGTTCTGGCAGGCGAGCTGAAGGGAGCGAGACTGGGGAAGGCGTACAGGCACGGAGAAGTGTTCGTGTTTGAGGTCTCCGGCGTTCCAAAAAAGTTCCTGCTGGTTCGCCCTGGAGGGATTTACCTGTCCAACTACGCCC
>CAYVIY010000125.1:0-545 GCA_964451765.1 Candidatus Undinarchaeota archaeon | reverse complement strand
GGGGAAGAGAATAGAGAATGTCAGGCAGATCGGAACCGACAGGATAGTCGCGCTGGATTTCCCGGAAGGTTCGCTCATATTTGAGCTGTTCGGCAGGGGAAACGTCATAGTCACTGACAGGGAGGGGGTCATACAGACTGCCCTCGTCCAGCGGAAGTGGAGTTCGAGGGAGATTCGCAAGGGAGTGAAATATGTTCCGCCCCCTTCTCTTGACTGGGCTTCTCTGCCAGCCGGCGAGCTTGTTCAGCTGATACGGGGGAAGAGCAAGGCGGAAATTTCCAGGCTGCTCGGTCTGGGAAAAAAGGTGGAAGATTACTGGGATGAGCCTGAAAAGATGGTCCAGAGGCTCAGAGATGAACTGTCGAGCCCCCTTTCAAGCGAGGAAGTTGAAAAGCTGTTCAGGGAAGCGGATAAGGAGAAATTTGTCGAAGAAGCCAGAAGGCGGAAGGAAGAGAAACTCAGGGCACTCGAGAAAAGCGCGGACGATCTGAGAAAAACGATCGAGGATTACAGAAAAAAGGCGGAGCTTTACAGGCGGGCAGGGC
>CAYVIY010000124.1:0-1891 GCA_964451765.1 Candidatus Undinarchaeota archaeon | reverse complement strand
ACGACGAGCCTGAGGCGGGTGCCCTCGCGAACTATGCTCGGCCGCCTCACCAGCCTACCCTCCATCCACACCCCTTTCAGCTTTCCTTCATCATTCACAACAGGAATGACGTTTATGCCGTTCTTGCGTGCAACATTTTCGATATTGTGAATCCTTTTCTCGTTGATCGCGGGAACGAAACTCGCGACCGTCCGCGCTTCCCTGCGGGCAAGCTCCTTCGTTGAACGGAGAGCGCCAAGAACCACCTTTTCAGTTATCCCTTTTATCTCCCCATCAACATTCACAGGAATGCTGTACACGCCCTTTTCTACCATAACCTGTGCAGCCCTGTAAACGGGCTCATCCCCTTCAAGAGGATCGACCCAGACCGCGAACCTGCTGACCTTTTCATCCCTGCCCATCCTGCCTATCGCATTCCTGTCAACCACACCGACTTTTTCTCCGATCACGAAAACAGGAGCATCAGGCTTCAAAACTTTCAAAACGTCCTCCACGGTCGCTCCTTCCCTGACCTTAACAGGATCCAAAGCCACTTCTGCACACGAAACCGACAGCATTTCAATCCCCTTCAAATAAAATAAAGAAAGGTATTAAACCTTTACCCAGACCAGTCTCTCAGCTTCTCGTAGAACCGAAGCTCCTCGTCATTCAGGCTCCTGCGAATTTTCAGCAGGGCTTCCTTGAAGTGTGCCATTGTGACCTCGCCCATAAACATTTCAGGCTTTATCTCCATCAATGCATCCCTCAGCACGTCCATGCCCTTTTCCCTCGCCTTGCGAACGATCTCTTCGAGCTTTTCGATTCCCTTAACCTCCGCTTCAAGCGTTTCCACAGGTTCCCTGCCCTCCACGACGTTCATCGCGAGAACGCGCACGCTGTCTGCTTTCTTCACAGCCTCGCGCACGACAGTCATCGCCGCCTCACGGCAGAGGGCAGCCAGATCTGCGCCGGTGTACCCTTCCGTCTTCTCTGCAACTTTCTCGAGCTCCACGTCCTCTGCGAGGGGCATTTTCCTTGTGTGCACCTTCAACACTTGCAACCTGGCTTCCTTGTTCGGGATGGGCACGTATATTAGCTTGTCAAACCTGCCCGGCCTGAGCAGAGCTGGGTCTATCAGGTCAGGTCTGTTGGTCGCCGCGAGGACCATCACCCCCCTCAGTTTCTCGATCCCGTCTAGCTCGGTCAGTATCTGGTTGAGAACGCGGTCGCTCACCTTGCTGGAATCACTGCCCCTCCTGTTCGCAATGGAGTCAATTTCATCAAAGAACACAATGCAGGGGGCAACCTGCCTCGCTTTCCGGAATATCTTTCGGATCGCGCGCTCGCTTTCCCCGACCCACTTGCTGAGCACTTCGGGTCCCTTGACAGCTATGAAGTTGGCGTTCGCCTGATTTGCCACAGCCTTCGCGAGCAGGGTCTTACCGCAGCCGGGGGGACCGTACAGGAGCACCCCCCGCGGGGGCTCTATGCCAAGCTGCTCATACGTCTGAGGATACTTGAGGGGCCACTCCACAGCCTCCTTGAGCTCCTTTTTCACGTCTTCCAGATCTCCTATGTCCTCCCACTTAACGCGGGGAACCTCTATCATAACGTCCCTCATACCGCTCGGTTCAATCTCCTGCAGAGCCTTTCTGAAATCTTCCATCCGGACTTCAAGCTTGTTCAGCACCTCCGCAGGGATCTCCTCAGGGATCTCTCCTTTCTCGTGGATTATCTCGGGCAGCATTCTCCGGAGGGACTTCATTGCCGCTTCCTTGGACAGCATTGAAA
This sequence comes from Candidatus Undinarchaeota archaeon, assembly GCA_964451765.1. Classification (GTDB taxonomy): domain Archaea; phylum SpSt-1190; class SpSt-1190; order SpSt-1190; family SpSt-1190; genus CAYVIY01. The sequence continues at coordinate 121 of CAYVIY010000124.1, read as the reverse complement.
TGTCAGCACCCGTGAAACCGTACGTCAGATCAGCCAGCTTTTCCAGATCCACGTCCTTTGCAAGGGGCATTCCCCTCGTGTGAATCTGCAGTATCTCCTTCCGCCCCTTCCTGTCTGGAAC
>CAYVIY010000123.1:949-1927 GCA_964451765.1 Candidatus Undinarchaeota archaeon | reverse complement strand
TAATATACGGAATAGTCAGCGTCTTCTACGCCTTCCTGTACTTCGGCTACAGGCACGAGAAGATCTCCGAAAAGGCGATATTTTCAGGGTTTGCGCTCGCAGCAGTTCTCATACTCGCGTACTCCTGGATCAAAGCCTTCGAGTTTGCAAGGATAGCATTTCTGATCTTCCTCATATTCGTCTATTCGGTCGTCTGGTTCATTTCGGTCAGATTTCTCCGGAAAGACTGGCTTATGGACATTGTCCAGTTTTTGGGGGCACTGGTTCTTATGGCAGCAGGGTCGCTGTGATCCAGAATGTGACCGCCCCGATCAGCATTCCTGCGAGTACGTCCGTTATCCAGTGCTGGAAGGACAGGATGCGCAGGACGGGAACTGTCAGGAACAGCCAGGCAAGGGGGGAGTGACCCACGGTTGCGAGAAACAGAAAAAGAGCTGTGGCGGAGTGCGAGCTGGGAAAAGCCCTGTTCGGTTTCGTTGATGTTCGCAAATTAACTCCAAAGCGCGCGTACGGTCTCTGCCTGTGAAACCTCTTCTTAAGAAACTCACTTGCGAACCACGGGACTGCGCTGGCAACGAAATACGGAAGGAGTGTGAAATCCCCGATCAGTATCACCGCAGAGACTGCGTAGATTACGAAGTTTGAGATCCTGTTCATTGCGAGCAGGAAACTCCCGTTCTTCGGGAGAAGTCTGTAAAGTTCAGTTTCATTAAACTTTAATATTCGGACGGTCACAGAGGTATGTGCACGCAGTCATAAAAATGATTATTTCTTATCTGATAGGGTCGATAAATTTTGCATATTGCCTCGGCAGGCTGGCAGGGGTTGACATTTCAGAGACTTACGACAGAAATCTCGGGGCGGGAAACCTTTACCGTGCCACCCACAACCCCGCACTGTTCCTGGCGGCGGCATTACTTGATGTCCTTAAGGTCGCACTCGCGTGGCTCCTGTTCGGTCCCTGGGGAAGCGTTTTTG
>CAYVIY010000123.1:0-939 GCA_964451765.1 Candidatus Undinarchaeota archaeon | reverse complement strand
TTTTGCATACCTTGGGCACGCCTTCTCTTTCTTTTACTTACTGAAGGCTGGCGGGTTACGACCCACCGGCATGGGTATAAGTTCGATAGCGACGATTTTTTTGATGACCGACCGCCTGCTTCTCCTGACGTATCTCCTGTTTCTCCTCTTTCATCTGATCGTTGTTCACAGGGTTGTTCCGGCAAAGGTACGGGTGGTGGGAAGCCAGCTTTATCAGTATTACTACGTTGCCCTTTCAGTACTGATTTACTCCACTTTGCGGGTGGTTCACCCTTACCTGGTAGGTGTTGCGGTCATCGCCGCGATCAGCTTTTTCCTGAGGTGGAAAATACACGTGGAAAGCCAGATTGTGCCTGTAATTCCTTCAGATAAACTCGGTGATTTGCTGGAGGAGAGAGTTGCATGATCCGGGATCTCGCAATCTTCCTGAAGAGTCGCGCGTTTGCGCTGGTTCGCAAGCTGGCGTTCCTTCTGGTTCTGACTGTTCTGGCGGGGAGCGCAGGAGGTGGGGTCCTGGCAAAGCTGATTGTCTTTTCCCTCGCGTACCTTTCACTCTACGCCTTCAACGACCTCATTGACTACGAGTCTGACAGGAAAAGAAAGGTTCTCCGTCCGTCCAAGGTTCTTGCCAGAGGAGAAGTGTCCCTCCCGGGGATGGTGATGACTGCCGCCACGTTCCTTTCTCTTTCTGCCCTGCTCTCCCCCCTGTTTCTTTCCACCCGGGAAACATTGATACTTTTTCTGGCTATCCTGCTGGGGATATTGCGAAGCCTGAACAGGAGGTTGATATTCCGGTCTGTCTCGCTCTTCATTCTTGAGCTCCTCAACCTCGTTCTTTTCGCCAGTTTTCTCAACATCTCTCCCCCGTGGGGTGTGATACTGCTGATTTCCCTTTACTACTCCGTCAATTACTACCTTTACAAGGCGTACGAGAAAAAC
>CAYVIY010000122.1:674-1927 GCA_964451765.1 Candidatus Undinarchaeota archaeon | reverse complement strand
GTATGGAGCTGTGGACGCGCTTCACATAGCCACGTACAAGGGAAACAGCGGGGATCACGAGTTCGTTCACTACAGGTACACGGGGGATGTTTCGATCAGTCACCATTCCAGTTTTGACGTTCTGGCTGAAAAAGAGGTCAAGTTTGGAGGGAATCTGACGGCTACGGACACGTATGGAGGAAAGCACGTTCTTTTTGAGCTGGTTGTGAACAACCCGCTGGATGTTCCTGTTGCATTCCCTGTTTTCATTTCAACGCCTGAAAATTTTCAGATGGCGAGAGTCTTCGGGGAGGATCCTGTCGTGCTTTATCCTGGTTTGAACAGGAAGTTCTACGTTTTCAAGGTTCAGGATGTCCCGTCAGGGACTGTGTACACAGTTCCTGTTTTTTTCCAGCTGGGGGAGCTTCTTCTTGGAAAGAATTTCACGGTTCGTTCTGGGAAGGTCGAATGTCCGGTACCTTTGCCTGTGAATGATGGATTTGAGATTCACGGTTGTGTGAATCTTGCCAGCGGGATCCGTGAAAACTTCACCTCCGGTGGAAACTATTTCTGTGAACACTGCTTTTATCACCTGCCTTCTCCTATCAATTTTTCTGTAACCGTCCCTGACTTTTGCTATGAACCGTGCAACGGGACTGTGCTGCTTGAAGGAGTTGGCTGGGCGAACATTTCTGCGGGCGGGATTTCCAGGAGGATCCCTGTCAGAGGAAGTGCCATTTTTGAATTTCCTGTAGATTATGAGCATGTCACTGTTACCGTGAACGGGATTTCCCGGAGGTACGCTGTTAAGCTTCTGCCTTCCCCGGACATACATTACACGGTGAACGGGTCAAAGGTGTGTTTCCGTTCAGGGTGGAACCTGAGCGAGAAATGCGTGGATGCAAACTGCGGGCACAGCACAGTTTATGTTTCTGCCCGTTATGAGAACTACTCCGTTCAGATACCTGTCCGGGTTTTCCGGAAGTGTTCCCTGCTGGAAAAGATTATTAACCTGCTGTGCGAGTTTATTACGTGCTGACCAAGATCCTGTTACTGTTCCTGCTTTTCCTGTTTTTCAAGCCGTTTGTGGGGACCATATCCGCGGCAGCCATCGTTGCAATCGTTCTTTATCCCCTGTACTCCCGGATAAGGCGCAGGTGGTTTGCAGCGTTCCTTGTAATTGCGTTCACCCTGCTTCTGGTTTACCTCGCTTACATAAGTTCCATCTTTTTTTACGGACAGCTGATCAAACTTGCTGATTTTTACAGCAGTCT
>CAYVIY010000122.1:0-664 GCA_964451765.1 Candidatus Undinarchaeota archaeon | reverse complement strand
ATAAAAGCCAGTGAGAACATTCCCGTTGCGGATTTTGCGAAGCAGTTTATTTCAGCTGTTCCAAGCATTGTCGTGAGATTTCCTCTTTTCTTTTTTCTGGTCTATTTCTTTCTGGTGGATGGGCAGAAACTTAAGGAGTACTTCACAAAAGTGTTTCCCGAGAAAGGGGAGAAAATTTCAGAAAGGGTCTGGAAGAATGCGAACGCCATCATAAACGGAATTTTTGTGAACGCGCTGGTATTCTCTCTTTTCGGAACCGCTGTGCTGTACTACGTTGGTTCCTCCAATCCACTGCTTTATGCGGTCGCTGCAGCCTTTATTGGCATTCTCCCTCTTATCGGGTCCTGGATGATATACGCCTATGCGTGCTACGAGCTGTTTCTTGCCGGAAATTACGCGGGAATCGCAGTTGTTGCGGTCTTTTTGATCCTGTGGTCGATCTTTGGGGACACATACTTCAAAATGAGGTACCGCGGTGATCTCCACCCCGGCGTGGTTCTCGCATCCATTTTTGCAGGGATACACTTCTTCGGTTTTCCGGGGGTTCTGACAGGTCCCGTCATAGTGACGGTCATCGGTGAGCTGGTAGAAGGATAAATACTACCTCTTAACAGACTATTGTTGTGGACGTGCTTCAGCTCGCTCTTCAGGACCTGAACAGGAT
>CAYVIY010000121.1:776-1928 GCA_964451765.1 Candidatus Undinarchaeota archaeon | reverse complement strand
CGATACCACTCCGTGGAGCTGCACAGGGGGGTGGGGCTGAAGACGAAGGAATGGTGTAGCTTCTATAACTCTTACGTGCTTCCCGACTCGGTTGGTGGCTACCTGCCTGAAAACATTTCAGCCAGTCCGGAGGAGGGCGTGCTTCAGGTGTGGTACTGGCTGAGAGAGAGGTTCAATTACACGCCCGACAACGTTTCCTCACCCTCTGACGAGTACTGGCAGTTTCCCAACGTGACCCTGGAGACCCGGTGGGGTGATTGTGAAGACTGGAGCACCGCGTTCCTGTCACTCGTTAAGTCTGTTTTCCCCGATTCACACTGCTACGCGGTTGAAGCGAAGATGGGATTCGGTCACGTTTTCGTTGTTTGCAGGCTGAACGGGACGTATCACCTGTTTGATCAGAGCTTCAGGTTTCACAACAGTGATCCTGAGGAGCTCGTCCTGGACTTCAGGGGCTGGTGGAACGATAGAAAGGTGAGGTTCAGAGTCGCGTTCAACGGAACGGACTGTCACTGGTTCTCGAATGAGTCTGACTTTTACAGCTGGTTGCGCAGAATGTAGGAAAGTATTTTAAATGACAGTGGAAACCCAACTCTATGGGTCTTAGACCAGCCAAATGCTACCGCGAGATCAAGGGGAGAGCTTACACCCGGAAAGCAACAAGGGTTATGAAAAAAGCTTATGTTAGAGGTATTCCCGGTCCTAAAATCCGCATTTTTGATATGGGGAATAAAAGCAAGAGGCAGTGGAAGTGGGAGATAGACCTCGTTGCCAAGGATCCCGTTCAGGTGCGCCACAATCAGCTCGAAGCTGCTCGCATGACCATAAATAAGGTTATGCTCGGCGTGGTCGGCAGGGTCAACTACTTTTTCCGCGTGCGTGCCTATCCTCACCACATCCTCCGCGAAAACCCCATGGCGACGGGTGCCGGTGCAGACAGGTTCCAGCAGGGCATGAGAAACGCATTTGGCAGGCCCATCGGGACTGCGGCCCGCCTCAAGCCCGGTAAGGTCCTGCTTTCCGTCTGGGTTGACCGAAAAGATTTCATCCCAGCGATCAAGGAAGCTTTCAGGCGTGCCAAGCTCAAGCTCAGCGGGGACTACCGGATCGAAGTGAAAGAATTTAACGGAATTGTGTAGCAACATATATTTA
>CAYVIY010000121.1:0-766 GCA_964451765.1 Candidatus Undinarchaeota archaeon | reverse complement strand
GTCCGGAAGGAGCAGGTTCCTGAAACTCTCGAGGAGAAGGTTGATGCCATTTTGAGCATGCTGGGGGAAGTTCGGGACGAGCTCAAGCCCGTGGGCCCGGATGGAGAGCGGATAAGCAGGCTGGAGCTCATAATCTCGTCCATCGCAAGGCTCACGCCCGATGAGAGGGAACAGATAAAGCAGGAGCTTGAAGCTCTCGAGGTTGACGAGCAGATACTCAAGCTGATTGAAAAGCCCAAGAACATAGAGGAAATCGCGAAGAAAATAGGCAGGAGCTACGGGTACACCGCAGCCCGCTTGAGGGCGCTCATGAAGCAGGGCAGGGTTATGCGGAAGAGGGACGCGGTGACGAGAAAGTACGTTTATCTGAGGGTTTGAAATGAAACTTTTGGTGACCTGCTCGCGCGGGATGGAAGATGTGTCCCGCCACGAGCTGGAAAGTTTCGGTTTGAAAGTTCTGGAGGAGTATCCGGCGAAGCTGGTGGTTGAGGGGGGCGAGAGGGAGGCTGTCCTGCTCAACTACGGAGCCAGAACGATAAATAAAGTGTTTTTACTGCTTTACGCGGGCGAGTTCAGCAGGGATTACGGAAAGATCGCGGAGGGACTGGAGTGGGAACGATTCGTCAGGGAAGGGCAGACGTTCGGGGTGGAAGCCCGGAGGATAGGAGTCAAGGGCATACACAGCGAGGAGATCGCGCGCGTTGTTGGTTCCGCGGTCATAGATCGGGTTTCCCGGCAGGGCTACCGCCCCCGCGTTTTCTTGAGG
>CAYVIY010000120.1:473-1996 GCA_964451765.1 Candidatus Undinarchaeota archaeon | reverse complement strand
CCGTTGCGTGGGGCGCAAACACGTTCACCAGCCCGCTCTTTACGCCACTCCGGGTAACCACGCAAGCCACATCTTCGGTCAGGTCAACAACATCCCCGAGAGACGTCGAAAAGTTCAGCTCCTCCTGCATGCAGAAACAAAAGGAACAGAGTTAAAAATCAATCGATGGCAAACACCATCCACCACGGCTTCTTCACGCTTATTATCCTGCCAGTTTCCGCGTCAGCCCTGACGCGTAGCCTCGCCTCGAGGGGAATGACCGCGAGCAACCTGACCCGGCGGGTCACGTTCCCCGCGTAAACCGTCCCGTTCCCTTCTTCCTTCAGTTCCATATCCGCAAATCGTGCCTTCAGCTTTTCCGCTATCTCATCAGGCAGTTTCACCGTTCTTCCCCTGACCCTGAGCTTCCCGGCATCCAGCTCCACTTCGCCCCTGACTCTGAGCCGGGCAAGCCTGCCTGAAATCTCAGTGTGATCCGCCTTCAGGCTCACATTAACCGTACCGTCTTCCGTGGGGACTTCAACGGTGGCACCGCTTGCAGAAATATTCTCACCATCAAGCTCAACGCTACCGGGCTTCACTCTAACGCGCACCGCGGCAGAAACCCTCACTCTCTTCGCTCTCCGGAAAGCAGCTTTCACCAGCTCTGCTTTCTTCTTTTCAAGCATCCGGATCTTCCTGACCCTGTCTTCCCTGCCGGTCGAACTGTCCATCAGAACCTGATACTTGGCAAGCTCGATCTCTCCTATCTTCTCCATCACGTCTCCTCCGGACACATCTGCTTGAATTTCATCCACTTTTTCCCTGCACTTCTCACGGTATTTCTGAACCTCCCTGTACAGCTCCTCTACAACGGCAGAATCGTTCTCCGCAACCCTCTTCAGCTCTATCTCAAGAACCCTTGCAGCGATGCACGGGTGCCTTTCCATATCACTCTCAATACTGGAAAAACAGCGCCGTTCCACTTTCAGAACTTCCTCTGAAAGCTCGTTGATCCGCTTCATGTCTGAACCGGAAAGCTCCCCAGTTTCGGCTTTTTCCCTGATCTTCCCGACCCTGTTCCGCAGCGCAACCACACCCCTGCACGCCCGATCTGACTTTACCCTGTTGCACGATGCCGTGACTTTTTCCCTGAGATCTATAAGGACACCAATTTCCTTCCGCAGAGTCTCCCTTTCCTCCTCGGAGAGAGTACCGTTCAGCTCCGCCCTCTTCTCCCTGATGGCTTCCTGAATGTACCTTACCTTTTCACACGGATTGACAACCCTGAGCTTCAGGTAGAGATTTTTCACTTTCTGCAGGGAAGCACCCGAACCGGAAGAGCGGGCACAGCTGCTGACGTTCGGCAGATTCTCCAGCTCTTCTTCAACTTCAGCAATCTTCTGGCGGATATCCGCAGCCTTATCCGAATCTCCTCTTTCCTCAGCCTGATAAAGTGCCATCTTGAGCTCCCTCAGCTGCTCCCTGGCCTGCAACCTTTCCCTGACGCAAGCCAGAACAGCAGGAACCCTCCTGTGAGCCAC
>CAYVIY010000120.1:0-463 GCA_964451765.1 Candidatus Undinarchaeota archaeon | reverse complement strand
GTTCCTCCCGAAACGGCAGTTGCAACGGGAGAAACGCGCGAATACACTATGCGGTAAGTTGCACTGGCATTTCCCTCCGCCCTGAAAGTGTCATTGATTTCAACTTCCTTCACGACCTGAGCGCACACGCCTCCCTTTTGTTTTATCCAGACCGTGAAAACGTACCCCTCCTTCCCGGGAAGCCAGCTGTACTCAACGCTATGGCAGGGTGTTGGCAGGGTCAGCCTGCAGGAAGCGTGAAAGGTGGTGTAACCATCACCGTATGTCGAGCTCAGGTTACATTCACCGTATCCGTTACCCGATCCCGTAACGGCACGAGCCACTGAAACCGTCGTTCCGTCAAGGGGAGAAGTCCGGGTAACCACTGCCACTCTCTGCGAGAATGCAACCACCATCAGGAGTGCCACCAGAACCACAAATCTGTTCCCTGCCATAAAAACAAACCGCTCACTCTGTAGATATA
>CAYVIY010000119.1:1542-2044 GCA_964451765.1 Candidatus Undinarchaeota archaeon | reverse complement strand
GAGAAAGCCTGTTCCAGCAGACCGTTAAAAGGCTCGCCCCAATAGTAGGTCTTGAAAACATACTCGTGGTGACCACCAGTCACATGGGATTCATGGTCCTGTCGCAGATGGAAGAGATCGGGCTGGAGCCGGACCCGGAACAGATCATAAAGGAACCTGAACCGAAAGGCACCCTGCCTGCAGTCCTGCTCGGTCTGAACCGTGGGGGAAAGGGAAAGTACGGTATCTTCCCGAGCGATCACCTGATCGGAAACGGCTCCGGGTTCGAGCAGGCCCTTTCGGGCGCAGAAAAGCTCGCGGACAGGTTCATAGTAACACTGGGTGTTGTCCCCACAGGACCCAACACGGGGTACGGGTACATAAAACCGGGAAAGACCGTGGGACCCGGCTTCATAGTTGAAAAGTTCGTGGAAAAACCGGACAGGGAACGGGCGGAAATGTACGTCAGGCAGGGTTACCTGTGGAACTCGGGAATGTTCTTCTTTGACAGCAGGATCTTCGT
>CAYVIY010000119.1:0-1532 GCA_964451765.1 Candidatus Undinarchaeota archaeon | reverse complement strand
GCATCGCCCGGTCACGTTCGGGTGTACGAGCAGGGAGAAAAAGCCTACGGCGAAGTGAAACCGCAAAGCATAGACTGGGGAGTTATGGAAAAAACGAGAAGGGCAGCGGTCGTGCCGTTCAACGGGAAATGGAATGATATGGGGTCTTTCTCCAGCTTTTACGAAATAATGAACAAAGAGAGGGACGGGATAGCCACAAACACAGAGGTCATAAGTCTGAATGCAAAAAACAGCCTCGTCCTGTCAGACAGGAACAGGCTGGTGGCCATTCTGGGTGTGGAAAATATGGCTGTGATCGACACGGACGACGCACTCCTCGTTACCCCCCTCAACAGGGTTCAGCAGGTGAAACAGATCGTCAATTTTCTGAAAGAACGGGGAGATGAAAGGGCAACGGTTCACACGACCGTTTACAAGCCGTGGGGTTACTACACGAACCTGAAAAAGGGCGGGGGATATCTGATAAGAGAGATAGTGATCTACCCTGGAAAAAGGATGAGCCTGCAAAAGCACTACCACAGGAGCGAACACTGGGTTGTCATCAAAGGAACCGCCAGAATCACACTTGGGGGATATGACGGCATTCTCCGCCCCGGAGAAAGCACGTTCGTGCCAATAGGACAGGTTCACAGGGTGGAAAACCCGGGCAGGATCCCACTCAAAATAATCGAGGTTCAGATAGGAGAGTACATAGGGGAAGATGACATTGAAAGACTGCACGATGACTACGAGCAATAAAGAACTTTTTTATTGAATCAGCAGTCACTCTTGCATGTCTGAAGAGCTTGGCATTCAAACCAGGAAGGAGGAAGACCTGAGCAGGTGGTACCAGGAAGTTGTGATGAAAGCAGAACTTGCAGACTACGCCCCCGTAAAGGGTTGCATTGTTTACCGCCCCCTCGGATACGGGATCTGGGAGATAATCACGCAGGAACTCGACAGGAAAATGAAAGAAAGAGACATACTCAACACATATTTCCCCCTTTTCATCCCTGAAGGGCTGCTCAAAAAAGAAGCGGAGCATTTCGAAGGCTTCGTCCCCGAAGTTGCCTGGGTCACCATGGCAGGAGAAACAGAGCTGGACGAGCGGCTGGCAATAAGACCCACGAGCGAAACCATAATGTACACGATGTTCAGCAAGTGGTTAAAGACGTACAAGCAGCTCCCCATCAGGGTGAACCAGTGGTGCAACGTTGTCAGGTGGGAAACGAAAATGACAAAACCCTTCCTCCGCGGGAGGGAGTTCCTGTGGCACGAAACCCACACAGTTCACGAAACAAGGGAAGAGGCGGAAGAGGAAGTTATGTGGCAGATAAACACGTACAGAACGTTCATAGAAGAGTATCTTGCAGTTCCCGTGGTGGCGGGGTACAAAACGGAGTGTGAAAAGTTTGCAGGCGCAGAATTCACCCTGACCGTGGAAGGGTTGATGCCTGATGGAAAAGCACTGCAGATGGGGACTGCACACATGCTCGGACAGAACTTTTCAAAGCCGTTCAATGTCAGGTTCCTTGGGAGGGATGAAAAGTGGC
>CAYVIY010000118.1:0-2050 GCA_964451765.1 Candidatus Undinarchaeota archaeon | reverse complement strand
GGAGATCCCCACGTATACAGCGTGAACCGATGTTCGGTTCTTCTGGATCCCACCCGGTCCGTTCAAGCTCTTTTCCGCGACAGTAATCAGTTCTTCACTCCGTAAAGTCTCGCACCTTCCTTTATCGTGCTGACGCGGATCAGCTCCGCACGCTCGTGAAACTCTTTGAGGTTTCTCGCCCCTACGTGGGCGAAGCCACTTCGCACGCCCCCTGCGATCTTTTCGATCACGTCTTCAAGCCTCCCCTTGTAAGGAACGAGCCCTTCCACCCCCTCCGGAACCCTGCCATACCCACTCCTGCTACCGAGAACGGAAGGCGACGCCATTCCCCTGTAGGTCTTGTAAGTAACTCCGTTGTACGTCACGATCTTCCCTGGAGCGGCGTCGGTTCCTGCCAGCATGCTTCCAAGCATAACTGAGCTGGCTCCAGCGGCAAGAGCCTTTGCGATGTCGCCCGAATTTTTTATCCCCCCGTCAGCTATTACAGGTATATCATACCCTTCCACTGCCTTTGCGGCGAGATAAACCGCACTCAGCTGAGGCACTCCCACGCCAGTGACAGTTCTCGTCGTGCAGATCGACCCCGGACCGATGCCCACCTTCACCCCGTCCGCTCCAGCCTCAGCCAGAGCCCGGGCGCCCTCAGATGTTGCAACATTTCCCGCAACTACCTGCACGTCCGGGTAATCTTGTTTAATATTTTTGATGGTGTCAATGACACTTTTAGAGTACCCGTGTGATGAATCTATGACTAAAACATCAACTTCAGCTTCATACAGCAGCTTTGTTCTCCCTTCGTCCTTGGGATACACACCTATTGCAGCTCCGACTTTGAGCCTGCCTTTTGAATCCCTTGTGGCGTGAGGATTCTCCCTTATTTCTTTTATGTCTTTGAAAGTTATCAGCCCCTTGAGCTTCTTTCCGTCCATAACGAGGAGCTTCTCGACGCGATTCTCATACATCTTCTCCAGAGCTTCATCCACCGTGTCCCCGGGCGATATGTACAGGATTTCCTCGCTCATCATGTTTTTCACTTTTTCCCTGTTCTTGTTCATAAACTGCGCGAGGTCTATGTCCCTGCCTGTGACTATCCCCACAACCTCACCCGCTTCAACCACGGGAAAAGTCTTGAAACCAAGCCTCTCGGAAAGGTGGTAAACATCCTCAACGCTCATTTCGGGACTCACCGTGTACGGGTCCTCAACCACGTACCCGCTTCTCTTGACTTCCTTCACCATTTCTGCCTGCTTTTCGGGGTCAAGGTTCCTGTGTATAACACCCATTCCCCCGCTCAGTGCCATCCTCTTTGCCATCTCCTTTTCAGTCACGGTGTCCATTGCTGCAGAGACCACGGGGAGCTTGAGTTCTATCCCCCTCGAAAAATAACCAGATATATCCGGCTCCGCTGGATCAACGTCCGAAAACTTCGGCAAAACAAGCACATCATTGTAAGAAATAAACAGTCCTTCTTTGAGAGCGCGTTCAATAGACTCCTGCTCCATATATACTATTTCCTTTTAGAGTTATAAATTTTACTTCAGCTCGTTGACCCCCTTGAAGTACCTCATAATCGCACCGGCTGCCCCAGCAACGTCCCCGCACACCTCATACGCTTCCCGGGATTCCTCCAGCACTCTTTTTCTTTCCCTCCCTGCCTTGTACCTTTTCAGCGCATATTTCGTGAGGCTCTTGACCGCGTACCCAGCAGCCACAAGTGCGACTGCGGGAACGTTCAGGACGGTTCCCACCCCCGCAGCAGTAGCACACGCTGCAAGATCCGCAAGCGGCAGTTCGGGGTGTTCGATTTTTCCCATCCTTGCAGAGCGCTCTTCAACAACTTTCAGCTGGAGATTCTCAACAGATTCCCCGTGATAGACCTCCAGAAACTTCCCTACATCATTAAGATACATTTTCGCAACTTCATCATCTCCGACGTACCATTTTATGAATTTCTCAACATTTTCATACTTTGCATCGCACCCCTCTTTCTCCAAACGCTCTACCACCTCTTTCAGGGACCCGTCCACCCCCAAAAGCCTCAGAGCAGAAC
>CAYVIY010000117.1:0-2063 GCA_964451765.1 Candidatus Undinarchaeota archaeon | reverse complement strand
CTTGTATTCGAAAAGCTTATTTCGGATTGATCTTAAAAAAGAAGTATGGTCCTTTGGGAAACTACGGCTCTTGCGGTGTTAGTCTTGCTTTACGAAATTAAGAAATTGTTGAAAGATAACTTAAAAGTATTGCAGAGTATTTTAAAGGTACTCCGGACAGAAAACAGATTGGAGAAAAAGAAAAAGAGTTAGTTTGGTCCAGATGTTTTTCAAGAATATTCCTTCAGAAAGCTTTAGCTCAGTTTAATATATTTACTTTACATTATGCCTGTGTCAGTCCATCTGAACTTGAGCTCTTTGCGTTCAGGAAGCAATTTTTAGATTTTCTAGGAAAGGTCAAGCTTTTGTTCAAAAAGTGCTACCTATTTGGAGCCCTTGCATTCTGTAACTTTTATATTTGCCCGCTGGGTGTGTGTGTATGGGTGACGCGTACTCTGAGGTGAATAAGATATTCTGGAGGGGAATTGGGGAGCAGGCACGGAGGTCGAATGAAGATCCTGAAGTGGAAGAATATAAAGAGGTGGTTTTCCGTGGATATCCTGTTGAAAAGATAGGTGATGCGCACGTATATTTCTATGACGGCGTGTTTTACCTCATTGACGGCAAGGAATTCGGAAAAATAAAGGGAAAGTTCGACCCGGAGCTGAATCTCAGGGAAATATTCAAAGAGGGAATCGAGGAGATCAACAGCAGGTACCACTCTGTCGAATGACTTTCACAGGGGCTCTGTGTAAATCTCACCCTCGAAACGGGAGAACTCGTACTCCACGAGCTTCCTTTCTGCCCTTTTGTTCGCATACCATCCTATCAGATATAGTGTCGCTGCTGCAAGGGCTGTAACCGTTCCCAGCAACAGGTCGGAGTGCATGGCGTTTTCCAGAAGCTCCCTGCTTATCGTGTCCGGGAGTCCCTCCGGCAGATGTGTGTACTCCGGGATGCGGTTCAACAGGTCATACAGGCGGTAGGCATCTCCAAGGAAGTTTAAACTTGCGACCGCCGGAACCGCGCTTCCCAGCTGAACCGCGTAACCGTTAGCTTTGTCCGGCTTTTTCTCCACTTTCCCTGCCCTTTCAACTTCTTCGAGTATTCTTTTTTCCGCCGGGTAAACCAGCGAGGACGGCCCGCGAAGGGTAACCCTGCTATAATTGGAAATGCCTGCTTCCGCGAGCGCACTCACGAGCTCATCTACTGATTTCCGTTCCTTCAGCTCGACGACCAGCCCGCCTTCTTTTTCGAGAATGTCAACGTTTTTCGACCTGTAGAGCGGGGTGTAGCTCATTGTATGCTGTAACTGTGCAGCTTTATACTTTTTCGGTCAGCCACTTCCACACAGGCAGGTAAACTATCCTCTTCCCGTCCCTCTCGACCACCTGCTCCTCGTCCCACGTGAGGATGAGCAGGTTGCTGCAGGCAAGCTCCCTCCCCGCCTTCACGAGCGCCCTCTCCTCCCGCTTACGCGTTTTCTCATCCTCCATCTCGTAACTCACCTGAATCAGCTGCTTCACCCGGTTGCCCTCGAGCAGGACGAAATCGACCTCGTACCCCTGCGGGGATTTCCACCTTGAGACTTCACAGTTCTTTCTTCTCAGCTCGAGAAACACGAGATTTTCAAGCAACCTTCCCTTTACAAGATGTCTCCGGGATTTGATGGGATTTGCAATCCCTGTATCAACAGCATACACCTTACGGATTCCCCTTCTTTGTTTTGTTTTTGTTGTGTATCTGTCTATGAACTGGATGAGGTAAGATCCTTCAAGGCAGGAGATCCAGCTTCTTGCTGTGTTCACGCTGATTTCAAAAGCCCTGCTGAGCGATCTAATGTGAATTTCATTGGAGTGATTCAAAATGACAAATCTGGCAAAATTTCTGAAAGTGTCGGCGTTTTTCACCCTGCATCTCGTTATACAGTCCTTGTATATTATATCATCATAGATTTTTTTCACAGTTTCCGTTCCGATTCTCAGTCTTTCTGGGAATCCTCCATAGAGCAGGTAGTCCTCGGCCGCATTCATCACCCTTGCAGTTTCCCTTGTAGAATGACCTGTTTCTATTCCCCTGTATTT
>CAYVIY010000116.1:492-2109 GCA_964451765.1 Candidatus Undinarchaeota archaeon | reverse complement strand
CTTCACGACTCTCCTTCCTGCAATGCTTTTTATGAGTTCAACGGCTTCTTCACCTGTCCGGACGAAGTGGAATCTGGCTCCATTTTCTTCAAAGCTTTTCTCCGCGCTTTTCAGGAGTTCTTCCAGTCTTTCAAGGTTTTTCTCCCGGATGGAGCTGACTCTTTCCTTTAACTCCCTGAGGGAGAGGGCGTGTTTGAGTCTTTCCAGCCTCAGCGTTTCCACTTCCACAGGTTTCATACTCTGAAATTGTATATAGGTTTTGGTTTCATTTCGTGAAACTGTTCCCCAGGACTCTCCTGAGAATTTTTCCCGGCCTCAACCTGTACGTGTTGCCTTCCTTTTCCTTTTCAATTATTCCCCTCACCTCGAGGGACCGGACAACTCTGTGGGCCCTGACCTTTCCCAGCTTCCTGGAGAGTTCTGACTGGTTCCTGCCTCTCATTGCAGCGATCACCACTTCCCTCTCTTCCCCCTCAAAGAGCAGTTCCACAGGGACCCTCTGCTTCTGTATCTGCGGGATTGCATAACCAAGGAAGAAGCCGAGTGCGTACGCCACGGGAAGCATGTATGGCATCAGGTACACGTAGTTGCACAGGATCCCCCTTGCCAGGTGCACACCCACGTATAGGGAGAAGACGCTGATTCCCGTGAGAGACCCCACGGCGATGAGTATCCACCCGTTCACGTTCAGCTTTCCGTAGGAGATTTAAATAGGTGGTCACATAGAATCTGTGCTTCGAGCGTGCTGGGGTGGCCGAGTGGTTAAGGCGCCAGCCTGCTAAGCTGGTCCCTTCGGGGTCGAGGGTTCGAATCCCTCCCCCAGCGCTTTGTACACTACAGAGGAGTACAACCTTTTATATACTCCAGCTGCATAAGTGTACATATGGTGAAATTGAATTATGTTTCTTCCTTTATGAGGAGGAAAGGGGTGCCGGAAGGGCTGGAGGACGTGACGGAAGCGTACCTTTCGAGGTGGCACGGTGGTGATAAGGACTTTGAGCTAAACAGTTCAAAGTTTTCAAGGATTCTGGACCTCAAGGATGAGAGGGGGCTTCCAGTGCTGCTGGGTCCTTATTCCAGTGTGTCTGGCAGCCCCGAAAAAGAGCGTTACCGCCGTTCTTACAGTCACGTGCTCAGGAAGATTGCCGAGAAAGCAGGTGCAGAGTGGATGGGCGTTGTATGTATGGGCGATTTCGCCGGTGCAGGACTAAGGGATTTTTTCACGTACGTCAGCGACAGGGGAGCCCTGAAAGACCGTGTGTTTTTGTCCGTGGATACCATTCTCTCTGCGGTTGAGGGTTCCCTCAGAATGGAGGAGGAGAGGGGCACGGAGAAGAAAACATCTTACGCGGTCCTGTTCAAGAATGGCGAGAAGTATCACGCCGGATTGAAGATGGTCGACGGGCTCCCTACCGTGGTTTGCATGAAGGGAGGGGATGCAACTCTCCTGAAGGGCTGGCTCGGACTGTCCGAACCTTATGAGGGACACAGCGAAACGATAGATACATTTGCTGGTGCCATTCTCTTTCCCCTGGGAGTTGAAGAAGCTTACTTTGAAGTGGATGGAAAGGGTTCTTACGCGTGGAGTAGAGAGAACAGCATCCACGCGCGGTCTGC
>CAYVIY010000116.1:0-482 GCA_964451765.1 Candidatus Undinarchaeota archaeon | reverse complement strand
CCCCCTTTACAGTTCTCATGGACGTTATGTTTGTCAGTTCACTCGAGGAAAAGTATAAAGAGGCAAAAGTCGTTGCGAAGAGGTTCGGGGTTAACCTGAGCTTTTGCAGGGAGTGCGCGAACTTCATAAAGGGAGGACTGGAGGAGTCCGCGAGGGAGACTGCGAAAGCTGCTTTTTCACGGTTCAAAAAACCCGTTATGGTTGAGGCATCTGGACTTTTTGTTGACGCTCTGAACGGTTTTCCGGGCACGTGCACTGATGAAGTGTACAGAACTGTTGGCGTTAACGGTGTTCTGCGCTTACTTGATAAGGAAAGGAACAGGAAAGCGGAGATGAGATGCTCCATTTGCTTCTTCGATGGTACTTCTGAGGTGTTCTCTTCCAGCAAGATTGTCGGAGAAATATAAAGGGTCAGCAGGGGAAGAAAGGGTTTCCTGTTTGATTCCATTTTCATTCCGAAAGAAGAGAAGAAGACGTTTGCC
>CAYVIY010000115.1:0-2113 GCA_964451765.1 Candidatus Undinarchaeota archaeon | reverse complement strand
CCCCAAGCTGAGTGATGATGCGATACGCATAATAAAGGATTTCTTCGTAGAGCTGAGAAAGAAATATTCCAACGACAACGCCGTCCCCATAAGCCCGAGACAGCTTGAAGCACTGGTTAGACTGACGGAAGCAGGGGCGCGGCTCAGGTTGAGTCCCATAGCGACAAAGGATGACGCCCTGCGAGCGGTCGGCTTGATGAAGTACACACTTTTCCAGCTCGCATACGATGTGGACACGGGAACTCTGGACATTGACAGGATAGAAGGGACAACCCCCGCAAGCAAGCGCGGGAAAATAATGACAATCATGGAAATAATAAAGGAACTCGAAAAGGAGTTCGGAAAGCGTGTCCCGAAAGCAAAGATAATCGAGAGAGCGGAAGAGCGCAATATGGACATAGATTCGGTGGAAAAACTGCTGGACGACCTGCGAATGAAAGGCTACATAATAGAACCGAAGCAGGGATATGTGGAAAGGGTGGAATGAAAAATTTATTCGACCAGCTCAACACTGTCCACCACACCGTCCCCGTCCTCATCAAACCCCTGCACTATCACGTACCCCTTGTTTTTAACCTCATCAAAGTACCTGCGAAGGGCGAGCGACGCGGCGCGGGTGCCAGAGCGGGTTTTCCCCGCAATCATCATCATTCGGGAATCCGGGAAAAGCGGGTTACGGGAAACGGAAACAAACCCAATCCAGTCCTCCGTGTACTCCTTACCCGGGCTCCTTATCGCACGACCGTCAAACCGGACTGGGAAGTAATCGTTGAACCTGTCAGACAGGACGTTTACCACGGGTCCGCCCACCAGGATCAAATTGGATCGCAGGTCCTTCACCTCCACGTCCTCATATATGAAAGGCCAGGGGATGGAGCCGAGTTTGGCGAAGAACGCCGCTACTTCCGCAGCGATGTGCCCGTCCCTGGCTCTCGCCCTGCTCCTGCCGTGCGGATCCGGGGAGCCAACAACTATCCGGGCGTTCACAACGCCGTCCTGAACGAACGGTTCAAAATCGCCCCCTTCAACAAAGTCTCCTCCTTTTGCATTCGGCATGACAAATCCGAAAGCGAGTGCAACGGGTCTCAACAAGCGGGCTTTCCCCCCGCGCATCTGCCTCACATCGACTTCCTCAACCAGCTCCGCCTTTTTCAGTATGTTTATGTGATAGTACACTTTTTGCTCAATCATTTTCAGCCTCTTCGCGATCTCAATTGGATACATCGGTCGTTCCGACAGCATTTCAAGAATCTTTATTCGTATTGGGTGAGAAACTGCACGGATTGAAGAGTAATCGCGCGAAACCACTGCAGGATAGACTTTGCTGTTGAGTACGATCGCATTCATACAAGTCTTTTTTGACAAAAACTTTAAAATATTTTGGATAAACTTGTAAGGTGGAGTACCTCGCGGCGGTCAAAAAGCCGTTTGAAAATCCGGACATTTATCTGACACTCTCGATAATGTCCTGGATTCCCGTCGCGAACATATACGTTGCTGGGTATCTGCTTGACTTCTGCGCTGGCAGGAAATTTGAAGGGAGAAAAATGGTTCAGCGGTTCGTTCTCGGGTCGCAGTTCGTTGCACTGCTCGTGGTTTACCTTTTCCTCCCGATCCTGGCGTGGTACCTTGTGAGATTCTCTGCGGGAGCAATCATCGCCCTGCTCGAGCTTCCTCCCTTCTCGCTTTCAGTATATGAACTTGCAAGAAACAACCTCGATTCGGCACTCGATATGGGAGTCCTCAAAAAGGCGTTCTCGCCTGAATACCTGCAGGCTCTCGCGAAGGCACTGGTGGCAACGTTCGTTTCGCTCGTGGTCCACGCGCTGATACCCGTTGTTGGCTGGGTGGGGATCCTTTACGGTCCTTCGTCCACATTCATGCACGTTATGGGAAAGGAGTACTCCACAGAGCAAAGCTTAAAATTCAATTCATAAACCATGTAGTAGGGCCCGTAGCTCAGTAGGTCAGAGCGCCGGTCTTATATGGCCGCGTCTGACATAGCCTAAGAAAGCCGGAAGTCCGGGGTTCGAATCCCCGCGGGCCCATGGCAAACTTTTGGGAACAGATTCAACGCCTCAAAATGACGGGGAAGGGCTGCGAGGGTTTAAAT
>CAYVIY010000114.1:0-2125 GCA_964451765.1 Candidatus Undinarchaeota archaeon | reverse complement strand
CCTTTATCTTGGCAAGGTCCTGAGCGTCAGTATTGACCGCAATGAGGTCCGTTCCTTCAACTCCCATCTCTATAAGGCGGGTAACCGTGTTTCCGCCGGCGCCACCTACCCCTATCACTTTTATTTTTGGTACGTGACTCGCGAGGAACTTCTCGTACTCCTCCTGCTCCTTAGCTGACCTTTCCTGAGCCGCCTTGATTATGCTCTTCATCTTCATCACCCTTCTTCTCTGCTTTCTCTAAAAACTCCACATTTTTAAAAGATGTGTATGTGGCGATCTCCGTCCTGAGCCTTTCCCGGGCATACTCCGGCACGTTGTATATCACGATGTGGTCTTCCTTGAGTTCGTACTCGAGGGGCTTGCCGAAGTGGAACCTCAGCAGGCCATCGATCTGCTCGTTGGGGTCAGTGACCTCGCGCAGAACCTTTAGGTGATATCTGAGCTTCCTTCCCGCGAGGGGATGGTTGAAATCAACCACGACCCTGCCCGATGTCACGCTCACAACGGTCCCGAGCTGACCGTCTATTGTGATGTGTATGCCGGGAACGGGATGCACCTTTTCCTTCAGGAAAGCACGCATCGGGTAAAGCTTTATCTTCTTTGCATCTCTCTTGCCAAACCCATCTTCAGGAGGAACATCCACCACGCGTTCTTCCCCCTCTTTCATCTCGAGAAGCGCCTTTTCCACCCCCTTTATCAGGTGACCGGCGCCAAGAATGACAGTTATGGGTCCTGTAGCACTGTCCATCTTTGAGGGGTCAGTGCTGTCAAAAACCTCCCCATTTTCCAGCATCCCGGTGTATTCGACCTCAACGAACTGTCCGATTTTCACATTGCTAATTCAGTAAGGGGTTTAAGAGCTTTGCCCTCTCACGTAAAGATCGTAAACGAGCACGGAAAACACCACGAAAGTCACGAACCACGGCAGCGGGGTGTGGATGTACACGGGTTTGAAAAGCCCGTAACCCACCAGATAGAAAGACCCGACAAAGAACGAAGCAAAAACGGCAGAAACGATCTCATCGTCCCTGTAAGCGAAGTATATCGAAACGATCGCGAGCAGAGTGCTCGCAACCGCAACCCTGAAAGCCACCAGCGACTCCAGATAAATCACAACAAGACCCGTCAGCAGGAACAGGGTTCCCAGAAGCCTGCGCACCCTCCTCTCGAGAAATGCCTGCGGTCCCACCATCGCGATGCCTATCATAATCAGGAGCGCCAGGGAAAGGCTGTGCAGGAAGCTGCCGCCCGCACTCTTAACGCCCAGCAGGAAAGAGAGAAGCAGGGAAAACCAGTAGAATGGGTTGTGAACTGCAAAGAAGTTGTGCCCAAGGTACCCTTTCGCCTCGAGCGCATCGATCATGTCCTCTATGCTGGAAACGGCTGTCCCCATCCACGTTGCATAGAACGGGTAAACATCCCTGCTCTTTCCATACTTTTCAACGAACTTCCTCACGCGCAGCTCGTCTTCTGTAGGTTTCTCGATCCTGCTCGCATACCTTTCAATGCGCAGGAGGGGGAGGAACAGGAAAACGAGAGCAAGGTACGCTATGGCTGACCCCACGAGGCTGAGAATGCCAAAGTAGTACAGCACTTCCTGGGAGGCAACGAGAAGAGAAACGAGCATCGTTGAAACGACGGCAGAGGCGATTATTGGCTTCCTTTCCCTGTAAAGACGGAAAAGCGGGACATCACCCGAATAGCTGTATGAAACGTACAGGTTCAGCAGGTAAGACAGGAGCAGGACAACGAAATAAGATAGATGGACCACACTGTCGTAACCGGGGAACAGCAGCATGTGAAAGAACGAAAGGGTCGCAACGGACACCAGAGCGGTGTAAACAGTGTAAAATGCTTTCCTGATCGACCTGAGCAGGAGCGTGGCCACAAAAAACAGCAGGAGCGAGTAGCTTCCCAGAGCCACCACCAGATGCGGTCCCATCATACCGAAGCTCGTCAGGTAACCTCCGAGAATGCCAATTGCGGAAAAAGTGAACACAAGTAGAAGATCCCTACGCGATATCACGATCATCATTTAACAAGCTTACTTTTATCTTTTTCTGCCCCCTGTTCCGGGCATCCTCGAGTAGTGAATCAATCTCGGAGAGGTGCTGAAATATGTAC
>CAYVIY010000113.1:1676-2133 GCA_964451765.1 Candidatus Undinarchaeota archaeon | reverse complement strand
GTGCTCGTGATAAGGGGCTGGAAGGGAGAGTTCGGCGCGGAGGACACGGATCCCGTTCAGGAAAACAAAAAGCCGGTTGTTCCCGCAGGAAAGAGCGATGCGGAAAAGCTGGTAAGGTTCATCCACGAAAAAGCAAAAGAAGTTGCCGGGAAAAGCGAGTGGAACAGAAAGAGAAAAGCAGAAGGGATTCCAGAGGCAAACTGCATCCTGCTTCGGGGTATGGGAAGTTTCTTCGAAGTCGAACCTTTCGAAAAAAGAAACGGGCTGAAGAACCCCGCCGCAATAGCCGACAACGCGCTCTATCTGGGCGCTGCAAAGTTTGTCGGAATGGAAACCCACTGGGTGAAAGATGAAAAAAAGATAGAAACGGCCATCGATCTGCTGAATGATCACGAATTCGTCTTCGTCCATTTCAAGCGCACAGACAACGCCTCTCACGATGGGGACTGGGCAAGAA
>CAYVIY010000113.1:0-1666 GCA_964451765.1 Candidatus Undinarchaeota archaeon | reverse complement strand
CGCCACTCCCTGCCTGCTCAGGGAGCACAGTGGAGATGCCGTTCCCGTGCTTTTCTGGGGAAAAAACGTCCCAGCCGACCCCGTGAACCGCTTTTGCGAAAAAGACGCAATCCGCGGCTGGGCAGGACAGCTCAGAGGAAGGGATATAATGCCAATGCTCATAAACCTCGCAGGAAGAATGAAAGAAGTGGGGAAATAATCATTCCCTGGCTTTCTCCAGCAGAACCCTGAGCTCCGCCTGTGCCACCAGCTTTCTCGTCCTCTCTATCACGTCCGGGTTCACTGAAATGCTGTCTATGCCGCAGCGCACGAGGAATTCAACGATCTCAGGATAAACGCTCGGCGCCTGCCCGCAGATGCTCACGTACTTCCCGTGATTCTTTGCCCCCTTTATTATGAGCTCCAGTGCCTTCAGGACGGCGGGGTTGCGCTCATCAAACTCACGCGCGAGGGTCTCGTTGTCCCTGTCAACCCCCAGGGTGAGCTGGGTCAGATCGTTGCTCCCTATCGAGAACCCGTCAACCAGCTCTGCAAACTGGTCAATGAGCAGGGCAACACTCGGGACCTCCGCCATAACGAAGAACTTGAAGTCCCTGTCGCGCAGGAAGCCCCACTCCTCCAGCACCTTCTTTATGTCTCTGACTTCCTCAACCGTACGTATGAAAGGCATCATAAGCCAGACGTTCTTCAAGCCCATCTCATCGCGGACTTTCCTGAACATCCTCAGCTCAAGCTCAAATACCTCCCTGTCCATTACTGCCCTCGCAGCACCCCTGTAACCTATCATCGGGTTGTTTTCCTTCGGTTCGTACTTTTCCCCGCCACGGAGATTGCGGTACTCATTCGTTTTGAAGTCAAAGCTGCGGTATATCACAGGGCGGGGCCAGAACGCGCGGGCTATGGCCGCAACTCCCTCCGCAAGCTTCTCGACAAACTCCTCGTCCTTTCCGATCGCTATCGCTTCCTTGGGGTGGATCCCTATCTGGCTGACCATGAACTCAGCCCTGAGCAGACCCACGCCATCAACGTCCCTGCTGGCGATCTTCTCAGCCTCGCTGGGAGCACTCAGGTTGACCATTATACGGGTCCCCGTTGGCACGTAGCTCGCCACAGCAACGGGCTTTTCCTTCTTACTGACAAGAACTCCAGCAACATTTCCCTCATACACAAGACCGCGCTTTCCGTCCACAGTGACAATTTTCCCCTCCTTGAGAACCCTGGTGGCATTCTTCGTCCCGACAACGCAGGGTATCCCAAGCTCCCTGCTGACAATGGCGGCGTGAGAGGTCATCCCGCCCTCGTCGGTTATGATGGCAACAGCTTTCTGCATCGCTGGAACCATGTCCGGGTTGGTCATCCGGGTGACAAGCACGTCACCCTGCTCTATCCTGTCGATCTCACGGGCATCACGCAGGATTTTGACAGAGCCGGAAGCGACGCCCGGAGATGCAGCCAGTCCGCGGAGCAGGGGCTTCAGCCGGGTTGCCACAGGCTCTTCCCTGTCCTGCTCCCTTTGCTGCAGGGTCGTAACTGCCCTGCTCTGCACGACATACACCCTGCCACGCTCGTACGCCCATTCTATGTCCTGTGGCCAGGCATAATGCTGTTCTATCTTTTTCGAAAGTTTGGCAAGCTCGATGATCACGCTATCCGGCACTTTCTGAAC
>CAYVIY010000112.1:518-2145 GCA_964451765.1 Candidatus Undinarchaeota archaeon | reverse complement strand
TCACGGATATCGATGTCATAGTCCTCGAACTTCTCCCTCGCCGCGACAACCGTTTTGTTCGGGTCTGCCTTCACCATCTCTGCATCATCGTAGCTCTCGGGAATTTTCTCGTTCAGGGAGCGCAGGCTCTCACCCGTGTCACTCATAATCTGCAGAAGCTCCATGACCAGGCGCAGCCCGTCCGGGGCAAAGCTCCAGTCCGTGAAGATCACTCCCATAGTTCCCCCGCCTATCGGGTAGCCAGTCCGCTCCAGCTCGACACCCACCTGCACTTCGCTGGCAGGGACCCTCTCGACGCTGGCTATGTAGTCCATGACGAAACTGGCGCCCACATCAACGACGGCGCGCTTGTACCCGTTCTCCTTCATTATCATGGCCATGGCTCTGCTCGAGCTCACGACTATCCTCCCGTCCGTCAGGAGAGCCCGCTTGCCCGAACCGTCAAACGCCACGCCTATGTCTGCCCTCTTCCGCAGGGTCAGGTAGGAGAGATCGGCTATGCTCGACCGGACGGGGTAGTACTCCCTCGAGGGGAAAGGGCTCAGGGAAGAGTTTATTTCGAAAACGCGGGAACCGCTGGCGCGCAGGACCGCGGGGAATATGGCCCCTCCGGGCCCGTTTGCGCAGTCCATGACTATGCTGAACTTTTCGAGCTCGTGATTCGCAAGCATTTCCGTCATGTAGTTGGGGACAAGGTCAACGTTGGAAGACCTGCCAACGCCAAACCCGTTGAGCTTGAGGAACGTCTGACCTTCCCAGGCGCGACCTCCGGGGTTGTAAACGCCAACGCCCACATACTCTGGAGGGTAGGGGTCCGCAGAAACGTGCACTCCCCACATCCCTTCTTCCCGCGCCACCCGGGCAACCACCGGGGCGGGCACGTAACCTAGATTCGCAACGTTGCATCCGCTGGCAGTCAATCCTGAAATGATCGCCATCTGAAGGGGAGCGGAGCCTGCACGGGCGTCCATCCCCACAGCGAAAGGAGCGCGGACAGTAGAGCCAAGCTCGAGTCCGAGCTGAGCAACATCGGAAACGTTTATTTCCTTCCCAAACCTGCCCAAAACCTGCATTCCCTTATGTCTCACTTGGGAATTATAAAAATTGTGGAAAGGGAAGATTTAAAAGTTATCACTTCTCCATAACTATACATGGCAGATCCAGTTAATACTGTTACACTTGATGGAGATGTTTACCACGACATAGAAAACTTGATGAAATATACTCTCGACAAAAAGGTTTTTGTGGCGGATAAGGACGGGGAAAAGGAAGAAAAATGGGTAAAGGAAGCCCTCAAGGAGGTTGCAGGTAAAAATTATTATCTTGTAAGCTTAGACTCCAAGAGAAGGGGCAAAGGAGGAAAAGGAAGAAATGTTAAGTTCATAAAAGAGCTGAAAAATGGAGAATATACTAAATATCTTGAAGATCTCAAAACTGGGAACATCGACCGCACGTTTGACCGCATGCTCTCTGAGGGAAAGACTTTCGGGTTCCTTGAGTTCCTCCTGGACAGCGAGGGAGAAGTGTACACGAATGAGGGTGTTTCGAAGGACGACGGAAAGGTCAGGGACAGGCTCGGAAAGGCAACTTACATCGTGGGCCCGAACGGGGTTGCGGAGATCCCCGG
>CAYVIY010000112.1:0-508 GCA_964451765.1 Candidatus Undinarchaeota archaeon | reverse complement strand
GTTCGACGAGAAGGAGCTGCTCAAGAGAGTCACGAGAGCAGAGGAAGTGCTGGAAAGTCCGCCCGAATCGGGTGGCGGCACGTCTGTAAAAATATGGGAAAAAACATACTATGTGGGAGGTAGCTTGGACAAGGAGGCTCTCGATAAACTCAAGAGTTATTTACCATCTGAAAGTGGTGACCCATCGAAACCTTTAAAAAGTAGCAGAGACTATATCAGTAGTATGCGCGTGACATCTAAATTGAGGGGAATTGGAAAAAAGGTAAAACAGTACCTTTCTTTAGAACCTTCAAGCATCCCAAGTTCAACGACAAAAGAATCAGAAAAAGAAAAAAGTGAGAGTACACTCAGTGATATAGTGGACGAGAAAAAGGAGGATCTCCGTAAAACTGTCTTAGATGAGGTATCCAGCGTCGAAGAGGGAAAAATGCCAGGGAGTATTTTGATAGGCAGCTCGTCAGTAAGAATCAGCGAAGCTCTCGGGGACAAAATTTACATAGGGTACACC
>CAYVIY010000111.1:0-2183 GCA_964451765.1 Candidatus Undinarchaeota archaeon | reverse complement strand
TGCCCTCAAAATCCGGAACAACTCCCGCTTTGTCCAACATACCCCTGAATTTATCAAGAACATTCAAAAAGAGGCTCTGAGGATCACTGAGAGATTCTGCCTGAGCATAAACGGAAGTGAAAATTAAAAACAGCAAAAGCAGATCCCTTTTCAACAACACCACATTCACACCTCATTTTTCTTCCCTTGTTGCTTCTGAAACAGCACTCAATGCAAGGGCTCCCGTGACCACCTTCTGAACCGCCTGCGTGGTTGACTGAACAACTCCCATCGTGGTGGTCAGCTGCCCGAGGAACATTGAAAGCATCGCCATCAGAAAGATCATCATCAGGAAGCTGACACCCGTCGAGAGCCCGACAAAGCTGGATATGGAAACCACCAGGTTTGCCAGAGCCCCCGTCATCACCGTGAGAAGCGAGGCGAACACGGCTATGAGCCTGCGGGTGTTCGTCCTTATGAAAGCGAAAGCAAGTATGTCGTTGAGGAGGTAGTAAAGTATCAGGAAGGGCAGGAACCCAAAGATCAGGAAACACTGCCAGCGGGGCCTCTTTTCCATAAGGAGGTCTATCGCGATCTTGTTGTCGTTGTCAATCATATCTCCATAGCTTCTCTCAAAGTCCCTGAGAGCCGCAAAGAACATATCAGCATCCGTGACATTTTCATTATCCCCGACGGTCAGCTTGATTTTTCCATCGTCAGTTATACTTATCCCGTACTCTCTTTCGCACCCTTTCTTTTTGTATATTTCTACTGAATTCTCATCAACAGTTGTAGTACAATGAGATATTGCCGAGGTGTCCCCATTATCCCCCCATATCTTCTGACAGCCAGCGTACTCGACCGCGTCGCACAGGGAGTGATTTCCCATTATCTCAATCTCGCCAGCAGAGAAAATTTCCAGCGCGTAGGGATTTATGAAGGGGCAGTAGCCCGTGCCGGATCCCACCATCCCTTCCATACTTTTTCTCACTCCTATAAATGCCTTGGAAAACGTTGAATTCGGGGAAAATGAAGCCATGATCCCTATGAGAAGTACAACGCCGATGAGCAGCCACAAAGTCTCGCCCGCCTCTCCTCTGAACTTCATACAAATTTAATCAGGTCTACCTATTAAAAGTTATTCCCGATCACCTGTTCCTGCCGAGCTCTCCAATGACGTTGGACAGCCCCTTCTGGTACATTTCATATTTTATCTTCTCCGACTCTTTCTCTATCTCCGCAGTAACACCTGACAGGGATCTGAACCAGCTCAGCACCATTGAAAACATCGACATGGCAAGGAGTATCGTGAAAAACGAACCAGTGATTGTGAAAGTGGACATCGCAGCCAGCTGCCAGACGAACTTCGCAAATGCTCCACTGTAAACTGCGATCACACTCGCCATGAAAGACACCATCGCACGGACCTTCGGGGAAAAAAGGGAGAAGTTCAAAATGTCTTCAAACAGGAAAAACATCGCAGCAAACGGAACGAGCCCGAAAACAAGGAAGCACTGCCACATCGGGATTTTTTTGACAAGCCCTGCTCCCCACTTCGACGCGAAATAGTTCAGCAGTTCCTCCTTATCAATGAAAGCGATGGGACTCCTCCCAACACTTTGTCCTTCAACTTTCTGGGAATACCTCACAAAATAAGGATCATAAGCTTCCTGAGACGTGAACAACATAAACTTTTTCCCATCAAATACAACATAGATCCTGTCTTCCACAGTAATATGTTTCGCATTAAGGACATCTGCAAGAACGGGATAAAGCGGCTCCTCCTTGGTGATGACTATGGGCTCATCTCCCGGCTCGAGGGCCATCAGCTTGGTCATGTAGGGATTGAAAAACGGGCAGTAAGTTTCCTCACCAAAACCGAACATATCAAACAGGGGATCAACCAACCCGCCAACGGGAAATTTACTGAAAAACAGTTGAAGAGCGTTGACCTCCTTCCCCTCAACAGTCAGGTTTATTCTGGAAAAAACAACGAGGACAAGGAATGTTACAACCATCAACTTTTTTACCTGATCTCCTGCATTCATCAGTAAGCTTAAAGTATAAGTGAAATATATGTTTTTAGTGGTGTCTCTCAATCTCTCGGCGCTGGGAGATCTTGGATCAATTTACAAGGAAATAATACTCAACATAATCCCACTCGGAATCGCATCTGTACTTGTTTTCTGGGGAATAATCGGGAT
>CAYVIY010000110.1:0-2204 GCA_964451765.1 Candidatus Undinarchaeota archaeon | reverse complement strand
CTTTTTGAAAGCCTGCTTTGCCTGCCTGAAGTCCTCCCCCGCCCGCCTGCCAACTGCAAACCCGAGGTGAAAGTCCCCCGTAAATCCGATCCGCACGTTCAGTGGTAGTGCGGGAGTTTTAAAAGGGTAAAGAGGAGCCTGCCAGAAAAGTTTTTAAACACAGGACAGATCCCCTTAAAGCCCGAGCACCGCCTCGGCGGGAGGGTAGAAAGATGGATCTGAAAAAGGCAATTGAAGAGGCTAAGAAAAGCAAAAAGAGGGGTTTCACACAGACCGTGGAGATGAAAATAAATCTCACGGGAATCGACCCCAAGTCATTCTCAATAAATGAAATATACGAACTTCCAAAGGGAATAAACAAAAAGAGAACTGTTTGCGCTGTCGGATCAGGAGACTTCCTGCTCAATGCAAAGAAATGCGCGGATCTGACACTCGACATAAAAAAAGATATGGACAGATTCAAGAGCAAAAAAGACAGGAAGAAGTGGGCAGAAGGGATCGACTTTTTCGTGGTTGAAGCGCCGGCGATGGCTGAGTTCGCAAAGAACTTCGGTCCGATCCTCGCTCCAAGGGGAAAGATGCCGGCTCCACAGCACATCCTTCCCCCGGGTTCGAATCCCTGCCCCCGGATCGAGAAGGTTCGCAGGAGCGTGCGGGTCGTTGGCAAGAAAAGCCCCGTTGTTCACTGCGTGATAGGCACTGAGGATATGAGCACGGACGACCTGGAGTCCAACGCCCAGCACATACTCGAACACGTCATGAACAAGCTCCCGAAAGGAAAGCACAACATAAAAGGAGTTTACATCAAGCTGACTATGGGAAAAGCGGTGAGGGCAAGTGGTTAAGGAAATCAAGGCAAAGATGGTTGAAGAGATAGCGAAGAAGATAAAAGGAGCTAAAACTGTAGCGATCGCAAACATAGGAAGAATTCCCAGCAAGCAGTTTCAAGAGATACGAAAGGGGCTCAGAGGGAAGGCAGAGATAAAGGTTGTAAAGAAACGGATGCTCATTCGTGCCCTCGAAAAGGCGAACCTGAAAGAGCTCACGGAAAAAATGGCAGATCAGCCCGCCCTCATCATAAGCGAGCTGAATCCTTTTGAGCTGTTCAGGGAAATGAAAGCCCGCAGGAGTCCAATGCCTGCGAAGCCTGGAATGATTGCGGAAAAGGACATAGTCGTTCCCGCGGGGGGAACCGGACTTCCTCCGGGTCCCGCAATAGGGGACCTGCAGATGGCTGGCATTCCTGCCAAGATAGAAAAAGGGCAGATAGTTGTTCTCAAGGAGAAGGTCGTTACGAAGGCAGGCGAGGAAGTGACGCCAGCCGTTGCAAACGCTCTCAACAAGATAGGGATCACCCCGTTCGAGGTCGGTCTCGAGATAACCGGCGCCTGGGAAGCCGGTCTCATATTCGGCAGGGATGTGCTTGACATCGACTACGACAGGATCAGGAATGACATAGCATCTGCGAGTGAAAGCGCATTCAACCTCGCGTACCACGCAGGTTACCCCGTGAAAGAAGTGATTGAAGTCAAGCTCACGGAGGCTTCAGGAAAAGCAATGAACCTCGCCCTCAACATAGACTGGGTGAGCAAGGACACAATAAAGCAGATAATATCGAAAGCTCATGCGCACGCCCTCGCACTGAATGCTCGTGTAGGAGGTGGTTAGATGGAATACGTATATGCGGCTCTGCTGCTGCACAAAGCCGGACAGGAGATAACTGAGGATGCTCTGAAAAAGGTGCTTGAAGCTGCGGGCGTTAAAGTAGATGAAGCGAAGGTCAAGGCGCTGGTCAGCGCCCTGAAGGAAGTGGACATCGAAGAAGCGATAAGCACGCCCGTAGCGGTTGCTGCACCAGCCGCGGCTCCTGCTCAGGCAGGCGGATCAGCAGCTGAAGAGAAGAAAGAGGAGAAAGCTGAAGAGGAAGAGGAAAAGAAGGAGGAGGCTGCTGCCGGACTCGCTGCACTCTTCGGCTGAGTTCTTTTTTCTTTTTCTCGCAAATTTTTTATACAGACGCACTTGGTATTGGTGTGCGTAAACTGCTCACACTGCTTGCCGTATTCTCCCTGGCATTCTCACTGAACGTGAGCGTGAGCTGCAACGATCCCTGCCTCGTGAACATCCCCCTGGCGGGGCACGCGCAACTGAACATGAGCGTGAACGGGAGCCAGATGAACGGGCTGTACCGCTCACTCTACCTGATC
>CAYVIY010000109.1:0-2209 GCA_964451765.1 Candidatus Undinarchaeota archaeon | reverse complement strand
TTGACAGGCTGGCTTACCTCTATGAGCAGCAGCGCCGGTAGTCACTCAGTCCCCCACCGGAGAAGATGTATACAGCATCCATTTCATATATGGGGATGAAAACCGTTCCTGTTTCTCCTTTTTTCAGGGTGACTTTTACTGAGTCCCGCCCGCTATTCTGAACCGTGACGTTCACACTTTCGTTGCAACTATTCACAATGTTGATCCAGTCCCCCTGCTCATTCACACTTTTTATTCGGATGCAGTCCCTTCCTTTTTTGAACAGGCACCCCCTGTGTTCATTCACTGCATCTGCTTCGCGTTTTACGAGCAGTTCACAGTACCTCATATCTGGAAATATGCAAAGGGCTTTTGCGTTTCCGCTTTCAATCATTTTTTCACTCACAAGGGAGCCGTTCACAAAAAGATGTCTCAACAGCCTGCCATACCTGTCCCTGTTCACGATGTCTCTTTGGATCTGTGTTTTCCCGCGGAGCAACCTTTCAAGTTCCTCTTTGCTTTCCCTGTAACATCTTTCACCTCTCTCTGGCGTGTTTATGCCAATGATCCGTATTTTTTCACTTCCTGCGTGAACAGTGTCCCCATCTATCGCTCTGACACCCGTTATGTTTTCAGCTTGAAAAAAGGGCAGGAAATATACAAGCAGTATCAGACCTGCTAGCAGTTTGTGCAGATACACGTTCCCACCTGTCTGGAAAGAAATTCACACATGATGTGAATGACATCTTCCCTGTTTTCAATTCCGAGATGTGTGGCGTTCGGGTAGTACATTTCTACCTGCTTCCCGTACCTCTTTAGCTCTCCCTCCATCTCATAAGCCTGCTCGATGGGAACAACACTGTCCTGTTTCCCGTGAATTACGAGAACAGGTGATTGAATGTATTCTGCCCTGTAAAGTGGGGACCTGTGGGCGTAACATTCGGGGACCTGATCAGGGTTCCCTCCACACTCCCTCACTGTGAGCGCTATGAGCGGAGAAAATGAAAGGGGAATCTCCAGGTTTTCAAGTGAGAATTCATTCATTGTCAGCAGATCCGTCGGTCCAGATATTTCCACAACCGCGCTGACATTTCTGTATGACGATGCGAGCAGGGCAAGGTACGCTCCGTGGGACTTTCCGATCAGCACCGCCCTCTCCGTGCTGTCTATTGCGTTCAGCACGTCCTGCAACTCGTCCCCTCCAAACCCGCTTAGGGCGTAGTTTACCGCGCAAACGCGCCCTTTGAACAGTTTTCCCATCCTGAAAAGTATTTCCTTACTGGCTCTCGTTGAGGGATAGCCTCCATGCAGCAGGAGGACTGTCAGGTTTCCCTGCCCCCTGCAGAACATTTCAGTTCCTTTATATGTTACTCTGTCATAAGTTTGAAAGTACTTTCCCGCGAGCAGGGTTCCCGCGATTATCATCAGGGCGAGGATCGCAGTTTTAATGTTCGTTTCCTTCCCCTCCCCTTTTCGATTTCGGGTTCAATGAAGCCCGCCTGTATGAGCTCGCTGACGTACTTTCTGAACGTTCTCTCCGCCCCGGCTCCCCCTATTCTCCTGTATTCGTTCATCACCGCCCGGGACTCTGCTTCCCCTCCGAGGTTTCGGAGTGCATCAATGATTTTTCGATGTTCCTCTTTCAAATCCCTCTCCCGCTTTTCCATTTTCGGGTCGGATTCGACTTCGATAGCCTTTATGTGTTCTATTTCAACGGTGTCTGGGGCGTTTCTCGCAGCCCGGAGGAGAAGTGTCAGTCCGTACCGTATGTCAGAGCTGTGCTTGAATGTGAATCTCGCTGCGACCCTCAGCGCATCGGGGCTTATCTGAATCCTGGCAAGCTTCACTCTTTCCTTCAGAATGTCCAGAATCTCTTCAACGCTGTACCTCCTGAACTCTATGGTTTCCGGAGCCAGTGAACTCCTTATCCGCTGATCGAACTTTCTGAAAGCGTACCTGTCGTTGGATATGAGGACGATCCCCATTTTCTGGCTTGCCCTGCTCAGCTCGTACAGAACCCTGTCGTTCTCGATTACATCAACCTCATCCAGCACCGCAACCATCCGCTCTTTCTGCACGGCTTCAACGAAGGTCTGGACGAGCTCGTCTATGCTTCTCCCCTTTCTGGGAACGGGAATTCCCATCTGCCTGAGTATCTCTGCGAGAACCGCCCCTTCAGTCCGGAAGTACCAGCAGTTCACGTACACTGGCCGGACACCCTGCTCTCTGA
>CAYVIY010000108.1:0-2236 GCA_964451765.1 Candidatus Undinarchaeota archaeon | reverse complement strand
GGGGATGTTGTTGACCTGACTGAAGACGTGGCTCGCGTGGTTGCCCGGAGTGGCGTAAAGAGCGGGCTGGTGAACGTGTTTGCGCCCCACGCAACGGGTGTCCTGTTTCTCGGTGAGAGTGAGCAGGGAATAAACAGGGATTACGTTCGCCTGATGAAAGAGCTCGCGGGGGAAGGAAAGGGGTGGATGCACGACAGGATTGACAGCAATGCACACGCCCACCTGCGGAGTGCGCTTTTCGGCGCGTCTGTCACGGTTCCCGTGGTCGACGGCAGGATGGCTCTTGGGGTGTGGCAGAGGATACTCTTCGTGGAAAACGACAGAAATCGTTCAAGGAGAGTAATAGTGACTGTTTGTAATTGTTAGTTGTTGAACAAATTATATAAAGCAGATGCCGGGTTTTTAGCATGGCGGATGAGGAGAATTTTGAATACGATGAAGATGAGTGGGAGGAGGAAGCGTTTCTTGAGGGGATGGAAGAAGCTGAGGGTGCGGGCGAGAAGGTCAGGAAACAGGATTCCCTGTGGCCTGTCGAGGAAGACGAGATGTCCGAGGATTTTCAGTGAACGTGCAGTCTTTTAAACTTCCTGATCAGTCATTTCTGCCTGTGATGACAGTGGCTTGACGCTGACACCTGATGACAAGGAGGTGATCCCTGAGGCTTTTATCTTTTTAATGTAACTACGTCTCCGGAAAACGAATCCATTATAAGCAGTTCGTATCAGTATAATATGAAGCAAGCTTTTGATAATGAAAATGAAGACCCCTCAGTGGAGAAGTATCTCGTTCAGAACGGGGAGGGTGCGAAGAGTGGAGAGGCATACAGCCTGTACTCCCTCCTCCTGAAAAGTGAAAAATGGGAAGGCGTTGATTATGACAAGCTCGTTTCTCGCGTTTCGGATATGCTTGTGAACCTGATGAGCTCTTTTTCTCACGGGAAGAAACTTGTACTTTACATGGGTTATCCTGACTCTGACCAGTTTGCATCAGAGGGTCTGTTGGCGGAGACCTTTTTCCTGAAGTACTTGTGGGATTATGCGGAAGATGCATCCGGTGAACAGAAGCTTGAAAGGGTGAATCTCAGTGAGGCAGAGGTTATGAATCTCCTTCATGAATTCATGAAAAAGAGCGTTCTCGTGAGGACTCCTGAGGATTATCTTGCAGGGTGGAACTTTGGTAACTGGAACTCAAGGGCGGTGATAGACGACCTGAAGTCGGAGGATGTTATCGCGCTGATACGGACGGACGAAACCCCCCGCGATTACAGAGAAGTTGAAGCCGTT
The DNA here is from genome assembly GCA_964451765.1 of Candidatus Undinarchaeota archaeon. GTDB lineage: Archaea > SpSt-1190 > SpSt-1190 > SpSt-1190 > SpSt-1190 > CAYVIY01. The sequence goes on along the minus strand of CAYVIY010000108.1, from coordinate 953 downwards.
CTCAAGGCTGTTCCGGAAAAGCCTGTGATAATTTTAGATCATCACGAGCCGAGAACGCAGGAGGACTGGGATAATGCAGAGAACTTGATCGGTTTGATGGATAAATATGATAATTTTGTTTACCTCAATTCGACCCTTTTCAGGCAGGTTCAGATCAGGGAAGAAGACGGAAAGAAAGTGATTGCCAGTTCGGTCCATCCGAAGTATGATAAATGTGCAACCCAGATCGCAATGGATGTTTTTAAAAAGGTGGTTTCAGAGTACTTCAAAGAGGAGGATTATAAGTCTGTTATGGAGCGTTTTGCGTTTGAAGGAAGCGATATGCCTGCATGGACTGCCGCTTTCCTGCTGGGAGTCTATGGGGACAGGAGGATCAGTTCGTCTGATTTGAAAAAGCTGTCCCTGTACTCGAAGGTCCGGACTGTTCGCTCGCTGAAGGCGGGAGGAGAAAACGCGCTGCCCGGGTTGGTGTGGCAGCTCTGGAACGATGTGGAAAACTCCGTTTACACCGGGCATATTGAGGAAACGATGGAAGCCATACTGAAAATTTCAGTGATCGGAAAGATGGATTATCACAGGATCGGGAAGAATCTGGGAGACAGGACGATGAAAGACTTTCATTTCTATGCCCGTGTTGGCAATCTGATAAAGGACACGCTGAAGGGTATGGCTGAGAAAGCCGTGATCGGTAGCACTGCGTACGTCTGTATGGATGCCGAAAACAGGTTGAAGTTTGAGGACTACTCGGAGGGGTATCCGGACAGTGTGGTGAAGTTTGCCAAGGAAAACTTCTCAACCGTCAAGAACCTGAAGCTCCCTCAGAGGATCCTTGCGAACATATACGGTGTGGAGCTCGGGATAGTCAGCTCTTACGAAATCAGGGAGAACAGCAAGAAAGAAAGGTTGAAGATCGCTTACGTTTCAGCCAGGAGGAAAGGGGACAATTACTCTGT
>CAYVIY010000107.1:0-2289 GCA_964451765.1 Candidatus Undinarchaeota archaeon | reverse complement strand
GCCAACAGTTCTCCCTTTTTCATCGAACAGAACGGTCACGTTCATACCTTTCAGTTCCTCAAGCGCAGAGGGCATGATGCTCAAAACACTCACGTTTAACTGCGTATCCGGAAAAACCACCGTGCTGAACGCCTCAAACATTGCGAAAAGCATCAAGCAAGCGATAAACGACATCTTTTTCATTCTGCACTCCCCCTCCATACTTCTTCGCTTCGTAATACTCAAAAATCGCCTTAACAGTTTCCTTTTCACCACCAGACACGCTGTTCAAAATCTTCGTCCTGGCGCGAAACCCCCTGCCGTCCCCGTCAGACAGAACCCCTTTCTTCGTGTATGCATCCATAACGAACCCGTAAAGGGAATCGAGATCGTCTATGTCCGAAGGGTGCAGCTTGAGAGTCATCTTTTTCAGAAAAAATGCAAGCCTCCTGTCAGGTCTCTTTTCCCTGTAAAGGTGGAGGCTTATGTACGTTATGATGGCAAACACGAGAAACAGATCAACAGTGAATATGAACCCGAGCAGGGGGTGCTCGAAAAGCATCGCCACGATTTCGCCTATCATCAAATCCACCTCCGGATCAGCACGAAGCTTAATGCAAGTAACGCGGTGAGAGTAGTTAAGACTATCGCCGCGATTGCTTCCTCGCTCCGTGAGAATATGAGAACGCGAACTTCCTTTTCCTTCACACCCAGCGTGTATCCCTCCGCGCTGCAGTTCACACCGAGGTGAAATTTCCCCGGCCTGTCCAGACTGAATTTGAACGTTCCGGAACCGTTCACCTGCACATCTCTGCGAATGTCAGGAACCCTTCCAAGCTCCGTCTCCAGCCTTCCCGTCAGGGTGCAGTGTGCGCTCACGGGAGGCGCTAGCGAGACAACGGCTTCAAACTCCTCATTCTCCTTCACTTCATCGGGAAGATCGAGAGAAACAGCAAGCAAAAGGGGGCGGACACTGACGTAAGTGGACGCATCGGCATCCCTGTACCCGTGCTTTGAACAGCTAACGTGAATCTGAACGCTTGCCGGACCGGGGGGAGCCCTGAAAGTCACGTACGAACCTGAGGGAACTGACCGGGAAACGTTGCCCATTCGAACCGTGCAGGTCCCCTTTATCGCAGAGTGTCCTGAGCGGTAAATGGGCTTCACGCGGATCTCCTGAAAAGAATAGACAGATTCCCTCCAGAGCATTATATCCACAGAGGAAGGCGCAACGTTCCCCGTGACCGTCACAGTCCGGGAGGAAGGTGAGCGGGAATCCGCGGAACAGGTCACAGTCACTTTCTTGCTACCAAGAAAATCCAGCGGGACCTCCAGCTTCTTCGACCCATACCAGTCCTTCACGGTCCCGACATCCGACACGCAACTCGAATAGGTGGGATCGACCGCGAAAGGTATGGACAGAGTGCTGCCGAAATACCCCGAATACGCACCCCGGGAGAAAGTAATGCTCACGGGTCTCAGACTCACCGAAAAACTTTCAGTGCGTTCCTGCTCTTCATAATCCGGGGCGGAGCAGTGAAATCTCAGCTCGTACTTCCCGTCCTCCGGAGCGATCTCAAAAGTTCTGGACCCGTCAGGAGAGAGGGAAATTGTTTCATAATAACTTCCATCGATGTACAGGTCTGCGCTGCAGGAAGCCCCGGAAACCACACTCCCACCGGAAGTCCTGTACGTCGCCGAAACTGAAAACGCATCTCCAGCGTAATCTGGAGGCGAAACGGACACAGATAGTGTGGTGGGGTAATACACGTCCAGATCCGCATACGCCTGCCGGTCATAGCACTCCACAAAGACGTACTTTGATCCCGGGCTTTCAGGAACGTAGGTGTAAACTGCACTCTCCTCCTCCGGGACCATTTGCTCCTCCTGCCCGTCTATTGAAATGTTGCAGGCAGGGTTCTGAACCGTGGTTTCCCCGTCCAGAACGGTGGCTCGGATCGTGACAGAACTGCCAACGAGTGCCGATTCAGGAACGGTAAGGCTTATTGAATATGAAAAAACCACACTCATAACGAGGAAAAGCACAGCAGTCAGACGGGAAACCACATAAATATGAGGTCGCGGGATAAATAAACCTATTTAATAGGGATGAAATGTCTGTTATTGCAGAGGGACCGTGGCGTAGCTTGGTAGCGTGCGGGCTTCGGGAGCCCGTGGGCGGGGTTCAAATCCCCGCGGTCCCATCACAAACCCGGGGGATCAAAGATCCTCACGTGCGTGAACGCAACTTCCAAATGGGTAGCACGAAACCGTTTGATTTTTATTTAAAGGGTGGCAGGTATGTATCAC
>CAYVIY010000106.1:0-2293 GCA_964451765.1 Candidatus Undinarchaeota archaeon | reverse complement strand
GTTTTCACAGCTTCAGCCCGCTGAGGATTATCTGATGAACTACATACTCCGCATCCGCCCGCGAAGTCCCGCGCTCAACTTTGGAAATCAGGTCCATCAGTTCATTGACAGAAAACTGAAAGGAAAATGGGAAGGAAACATTCCTGAAGAGGTTGCCCGCAACGTGGATTCCCTGCTTGAGGAAATCCGGGGAAAGTTCCCGTCCGTTGTTGGGAGTGAGATCCCGGTTGCGGTGCCCATCAGCGATCTTTTCAACGTTGAAGGGGATCTCCTGTTCAAGGGGAAGCTGGATGCAGTTTTCACCAACGGAACGGACTACCTGATAGTTGACTGGAAAACCTCCGCCAGGGAAAACGGTTCGGACTACAGGCAACAGCTGGCGGTTTACCGCCGCGCGTACGCAATACAGCGCGGCATTCCAGAAGAGCGGATAAAAGTTGCGATAGGGTACGTGGCACTCCGCAAGCGCGTGAATGATGGACACTTCTACGGAAAACTCGACGACAGGCAGCCAGGCAGGTCTGCCCTGTCCACGGTCGAAAAGAGGGTCCGCGAACTGCTGGAGTGGAAAGCTGACCCCGAGAGGTTCATAGAAGCGCTGCGCAGGGCAAACACTGACAATCTCATCGTGAAAAGAGTGCTGGAAGCTTCAGGACCTTGAATCCCGGATCACTCCGTCCACCTTCTCTGGATCCTCCAGCATCTCCCTGTAAGAGTAACCGGTCTTGAATCCCCGGATCCAGCCGAAGAATCCGATAAAATATTCCCTTACAAAGTAAATTTGATCCGCGTGGGATATTCCATTTTTTATACCGGAAGGCAGGTGGCGAAGGTAAGACCTCCCGTATCTGGCGAGAATTTTTCCAATGGTGTAAAGGTGGGACAGGACCCTGTCCGCGGGAACTCTGTAAGACGTTATCTTCGACAGCTTTCCAACCTGCTCGAGATACGCCAGCTGCAGCAGCATGCTGTGCCCCTCATCTGCTTCCCTTCCCGGGTCAGCTACCAGATGATAAAGCGCGTGCGCCATCTCGTGAACCAGAGTCTCTTCAAGGTCAAGTTCCCCACCTGCAACACGGTTCACATCTACAAAAATTTCCCCGACATTTTCAGAGTGCTTCGAAAGTATGGACTCCTGATAAAATGCGGGAGAGTTTTCATCAAAGAAAAACTCGATGAAATCTTTCTTCACAGTGATCCCGTCTTTTATTCTTAACTTTTTTTCTACAAGCACATGCGGGCTTATGTAAAGTATGGAAAGGTACTCCCCCCTGCTGATAAGCTCTTCCCGCAGCACATCATACAGGCCCCGGTACCTGTAGGAGACCCCTTCCCGCTCAAGAAAGTAACGAGGAGACAGCATGAAAAAAGTCACTCCAGACGTTTTAAAGGTTGAACTTTTTCACGGGGTTCTAATTCAGGGAGTACCATAAAAATGTATTAAAACTGCTCTTCTTTTCATAAACTGTGGATGTCTCATTCATCGTTCCTGCCCTGAACGAGGAAAAGTACATAGAAAAAACGCTGAGGTCAATTTCGAGGCAGAAAACTGACCGGGACTTTGAAATTATCGTGGTGGACGGAGGATCCACTGACCGCACCGCCGAGATTGCCCGCAAATACGGTAAAGTCCTCCCTCAGAAAGGAAAGGGAATTGCTGCTGCCAGGAATCAGGGGGCAGATGCAGCAGGAGGAAAGCTGCTCGTGTTCGTTGATGCAGACACGTACCTCCCCCGGTCTTACCTTCAAAAAGTCTGGAACCACATGAAACGGACAGATGTAGTGGCGCTGACTGCCCGGATAAAGTATGGACGCAAGGGGGGACGGCTGATCCGGATTGCGGAAAAAATCAGTGACGAATTTAACAGGCTATGTTCCGACCTCGGTAGAGCGAGGCTGACAGGAGTCAATATAGCCGTGTGGAAGTGGGCGTTTGAAAAAGCGGGAAAATTCCCGGAGGTCCCCAGTGAGGACGTGGCATTCTCCAGAGCTATGACCCGAATGGGAAAAATAGAATATTACACGGGAACACACGTGATATCACATCCGAGGAGGTTTGATGGTCCTGACAGGATGCTGGACACGGTGGTTTATTACTTGCTGAGGGACATCATAACGGCCCTTGAAACTTCGAATGACAGAAGAATTCGCGAGCTCGGAAAGGATCTCGAGGAGAAGGTGGGGAAGTACAGGCCAATCCGGTAAGGTGCAGGGACATTCAATAAAACTCGACTAAAAGTGCTACCTCGCTTCGCTCGGTAACACGAGGGAGTGCGGGCAGGGCGGGATTTGA
>CAYVIY010000105.1:0-2315 GCA_964451765.1 Candidatus Undinarchaeota archaeon | reverse complement strand
ATAATGGTTCACGGCGATGACAGGGGACTGGTCCTGCCTCCACGGGTCGCTCCGATCCAGGCGGTTATCGTCCCCATAACCTTCAAGAAAAAAGAAAAAGAGGTGCTGGCTGAATGCAACCTGATCGGGAAGAAGCTAAAACGGGCAGGCCTGCGGGTAAAAGTCGATGATCGTGAAGGGTACACGCCCGGATGGAAATTCAACGACTGGGAACTCAAAGGAGTCCCGATCCGGGTTGAAATAGGCCCGAGAGACCTGAAAAACGGGACCGCCGTGATCGTGGCAAGGGACACGGGAAAAAAGACGGTCGGGCAGAGAGACGAACTGGTGGAAAAGGTGCGGTCTGAACTCGAATCAATGCAAAAAAGACTGCTCGAAAATGCCAGGAAAAGGATGGAGGAAATGACAGCAAGGGCAGAGTCGCTGGGGGAGCTGAAAAAAGCCATTGAAGACAGGAAGTGGGTGGTTGCGGAGTACTGCGGATCGGAAAAGTGCACGGAAAAGATAAAAGAGGAAACGGGCGCGGAACCCCGCGTGATCCCGTTAGGAAGCAGAGCTTCGGGAAAATGCGTGGTGTGCGGAAAACCCGCAAAGCACGTCGTTTACTGGGCCCGGGCTTACTGATTTTTCTTTTCAACCTCGAAGGAGGTCATAACCAGCCACTGCGGGTCTATTCCGTATATCCTGTAGCCGAACTGGTCTGCGATTATTTTGAGCCTGCTCACTATCGATTTCAGGGTTCCCTTCACGCGGGAAACGTTCATGAAGATCAGGGGGTAATCCCGCATCTTCGCCCGGATTGAATTCACGTCGTTCTCGGAGGTCATGTTCATCACAAGTATCCTGACCTGTTTCTTCGGTTTCTCCCCGTTATCTCCTGGAAAAATCACTTTTTCTCCTCCACTGAACATAGATGCTATACGATTCAAGATGTTACCAAGCATAAGAGGAAAAGGTAAAATAGTTTAAAAAGTATTTGTAGTTATGGACCCGCGGGAAGCCATGAAAAAAAGGATGGAAGCGAGAAGGACCGTTCAGGAGTTTTTCAAGTCAAAGAGGAAAGCGCTCAATGTGGGACCCTTCTGGGATTTCTCCGCAGAAAACAGGTTCAAGCGCACATTTCTGGCAAGAATGAACGCGATAGCAAGAGACGCTGAAATGGAAGCCATGAGGCTTGCAGAGAAGGGCAGTGACTGGAACGTTGCTCTGCAAAAAGCCCAGATGAGGCTGGAGGAGCTCAAGAAAGACGCCTTCAAGGAACTCGGAGAGGGTGCCCCCTGGGAAAACAGAAAACTGATTGAGCTGATAAGATCGCTGTAACGCATTTATATGCGTGCATTCATTTTAGTTTGTGGAAAACAAAGCAGTAATTTGCGCCCTTGCTTCCCTGCTCGTGGCTCTCGTGATAGTTCTGAACTATCCACTTGACACATCCATAGAATTTCAGAATTTCATATTTTTAATTCCGTTTTTCATTCTGGAAGGCGCAATCCTTGCGATATTTGCCCTGACAAACCTGAACTGGATCATTCTGGCCGTCAGTTTCCTGCTCGCAGCCATTAACCGCCACGCGATAGCTGTCGGCGCGTGGATCCTGCTCGGCGTGATAAAAGCTCGTAGCTCCCAGCGAAACCTGATAAACCCCGACCTGCGGCTGGCAACCCGTGAACTGTTTTCCGCCCCGTTTATGCTCATGGCTCTGATCTCAATTCTTTTCATTTATCCCACCCTCCGGTTTGAAATCCCGGACTCCCTGCTGGACGTGGCGGTGGATATGACGCTGAACACGTATGGCAAAGCCCTCCCGTGCGGACCGCAGGACACGCTTCAAACGTGCGTGGACAGCTCATACTCCTCGTACGTTGAAAAGCAGTGCAATGGAGAACCCTCCTGCATCGCCCTCCTGAAACTGAAAGAAAGCGAGCTGAAGGAAAGCATAAGAAATGAAATAGTGAGCCAGTTTCCCGAGCTCTCCAGTGGAAAAACTTTGAGGGAGGCTGTAAAGGACAGCATCCGCGCACCAATAAACAGCATAATGCAGAAGTATGAAAACCTGTTCAAAGTGGTCACGGCGGTCGGCATCCTGTTCACATTCCAGCTGATAGGAAAGATATCCAGTCCAGTGAGTTACCTGCTGGCTGTGATCTTCCTCAAGCTGTTCAAAAAAACAGGACTGATAAAGGAAAAAACAGAAAAGGTTGACAAGGTCATATACGAAGCCTGAGCTTTTTGACTTCAGCCGTGCCGTCCGCCAGATTGACAACGATTTCTTTCCTCTTGTCTGTCTTGAAGTACGCGAAAGGAACGTATATCAG
>CAYVIY010000104.1:0-2320 GCA_964451765.1 Candidatus Undinarchaeota archaeon | reverse complement strand
TTGTAGTAATCTCCGATCTGGTGAATGGAATGCGCATCGCTGTTGCTGACTACCTTCTTATCAAGAGCAAGGGCTTTTGAAAGTGCTTTCTGGCAGTACCACGGCAGGCTGCGTCCATTGATCGCTTCGATTATGTCAAACTTCTCAAACGCCACTTCTCCCAGCGGATGCTCTGCAGGGAGATGGTACGGGTGAGCCGCCACGGGAACGACATTCCAGTCTCTTGCCCAGTCCAGCACCTCATCCAGATTCCTGCTCTTTGGAAGCTCACTCAACCCGAGCAAAAGCACGTGGCCTTCCTCTGTCGTCCATTCCACCCCAGGTATTATTACAAATTCGCGAGGCTTGAAATTTTTCCACCCGAGAGTGTCGTGGTCTGTTATGGCTATGGCTTTCAGGCCCTTCCGCTTGGCAGCCGCCACCATTTCGGCTATCGTGTTCTTCCCATCGCTGGCAGTCGTGTGCACGTGAAAGTCAACCTTCATTCAAGTCACTCTCACTTGGAAGATTTATGCATTGCCCAGAACTTTCGCATCTCACCCGCAACGCGATCCTCCCCTGAAGGGAACAGCTTCAGGCGGAAGACAACGCGAACGTCATTTCCCGCGCGGAATTTCCCCTTCACGAAAGCTTTCTTATCCAGCCTGACGTAAAACGCGTTTTTTCCGCTCCTGCTTTTGAAATCACTAATCTCCACGGACTCTGCGATGCGAGACGCCAGCTCCTCTGCCAGTTTCCCCTCAACCCTCGCCGTGAGGTGGAGGATCGGATTTGACCAGTAACCCTGCAGCTTCTTCTCCGCGGGCGTGACCCCCACCACCTCACGGACCGCCCGCCTGACCCTTTCCCAGTCCTCAGTCGCCTGACAGAACAGGTCAATTTCGAGAGCTTGAATCACACCCACACAAAAATCTGTAAGATGAAGTTAAAAAGGTCAAACATTCCTTGCCTTCTTCCCTGCACTCGTGAGCCCCCTGTGAACCCTGCCCTTGTGCTGCTTCTCTGCAATCCACTTCACCTGTGGATCCTTCCGCACGACAGGGTGAGCCCAGTCCAGCAGGATAACTTCAAACCACTTGTGCATCCCGTCTTCGCCCACGTAGTAGCTGTTAAGCACTTCCAGATTGGGGAATTTCCGCGCCGCTTTTTCTTCCGCGATCCACTGGAGGTTCTTGCGCGGGTAATACTTCAGCATACCCATCTTGCTCGGCTTCCGCCCCTTTCTGAACCTCGGTCTTGTTCTTCCACCCTTAAGAACCCTGACGCGGGCAACGACAAAGCCCTGCTTCGCCCTGTATCCAAGGGCTCTGGCACGATCTATGCGAGTAGGACGCTCAACCCTGTAAACAACGGGCTGCTTTCTCCACTCGACAAACTTCTCCCTGAAAAGGTCCTTCCCTTTCTCTTTCCAAGCGTTTTTCACATACTTCAGGTAGCCCACGTCTCACACCTCCACTCATAATTTAAAAACGCTTCGATTCATGAGCCTTATATTTTCTATAACTTCGGGCAGATCTGTCAGCTTCTCTATGAAGTAGTCTGCATCCACGGACTCTCTCTTCCCGACAAGCACGGATATTGCACCGAAGTTCTTCGCCGCCAGAACGTCCATTCTGGAGTCCCCCACAACCACCAGTTTTTCCTCCCCCAGCTTTTCCGAGATGAGCAGCAACCCCTCCGGGTCAGGTTTGGGGCGGGAAACGTCATCCGAAGTCACGATCATATCAAAATACTCCATCAGCTTCAGATTCTTGAGTATGAGCTCTGTAACGGGTCTGGAAAACACCGTGAATATCGCTTTCCTCTCGGGAATCGATTCAAGAACTTCCCGCGCTCCCTCAACGGCTTTTATTTTCCCCGCGTTCTTGGAAAGCTCGTGGATGTACTTTGACTTTATCTCAGTTATGCTGCTCCACTGCTCCGCGGGAAGTAGCTTCATCAAAACGAAATTAAGGGACCTGCGGGACACCTCCTCGCTTTCTATCCCCCTGACGGGAACGCCGTACCTGTCCAGAACGTTGAAGAGAGTGTGCACGTGAACCCCTCTCATATCCACAAGCGTCCCGTCAAGATCAAAAACTACTATCATTCTATCAGCCTCACATCAACGGCAAACGCGCCATTTTCATTAACCATCAGGGGATTTATGTCCAGTTCCCTGAAATCGTTTTCAGCCACGAACCGGGAAACGGCAAGAACGCTATCAACCACAGCTTCTTTGCTGGCAGACTTTCCCCGGAACCCTTCAAAAATGCGTGATATCCTGAGCTCGTCCAGCATTTCCTGCACGTCTTTCCGTGACAGGGGGACTGCCCTGAAG
>CAYVIY010000103.1:0-2322 GCA_964451765.1 Candidatus Undinarchaeota archaeon | reverse complement strand
GTGCGCCAACACCCCCACTGGCGTTCTCCACATAGGCAATGCCAACGACCTGATCAGGAGCTATCTTATTGCGAAATCCGCTGAGATGCTCGGGTTTCGGTCAAGGGTGGTCTTCACCCCGGACGATCGTGATCCCGTGCGGGGATTTCCTCCTGTGGTCTGCGATAAGGAAGGGAACATTGTCCCCTTTCCCCCGGAGGTCCGCAGGGAGTTCGAGCAAAAGTATGATGGGATGTCCGTGGCTTTCATTCCTGACCCCTTCAGGTGCCACACCACGTGGGCGGAGCACTTTCTCAGCGTTTATATGAAGGAGCTGGATCGCCTCGGTATCCGCGATGCGATCAGGTTTGAAGTTTACTCGCCGAATCTACTGTACTTCCACGGGGAGTGGGATGAATACGTCCAGAAGGTGCTGGAGAATGCGGACCAGGTCCGGAGGATATACAGTGGTTTCAAGCAGCACGTTCGCGAGTTTGCGTTCAGTCCGATCTGTGAAAACTGCGGGAGAATCGGCACCACCCACGTCACTTCATACAGCGATGGCAGGATCCGATATGTTTGCGGCAGGAGGCACCTCAAGAAGAAGACTGTTGAGGGCTGCGGGTACGAAGGTGAAACGACCCTCAGGGGCGGGAAGGTTGACTGGTACATCGAGTGGGCTCTGGACTGGGCATACTTTGATGTTGATGTTGAGCCCATGGGGAAAGATCACTGGGTCAGCAGTTTCCGGATCTCTCCCGCATTCGCCCGCGAGCTGTTTGGCGTGGAGGCTCCCGTGCCAGTTCCGTACGAGTTCTTCACGGTTGACGGAAAGAAGATGTCTGGTTCAAAGGGCAACCTTTACAATATAACGGAGCTTCTCAAGATGCTTGAGCCGGAGATCGTGATTTACTTCTACACGAAGCGTCCCATGAGCCAGCGGGACATATCCCTGAAGAATCTGAATCTGCTCGTTGCGGAGTGGGACAGACTGGAAAGCAGGGTTTTTGACATGCTGGAAGGGAAAGCTGAGCCTGTCAATCAGGATCTTGTGGTATATTACCTGTGCATGCGGGGAAATATCCCCGACAGGCGACCTCTCAGGCTGCAGTACAACTTCGCTGCAGCCGTGGGGCAGGTTCTGAAGGATCCGGAAGAAATTCGAAAGGTGCTTGTCAGGACGGGTCACGTTCCCGCAGATGCTGGTGAGGAGTTCTGGCAGGTGGTTGAGAGAGTGAAAAGGGCAACGTACTGGGCAGAACACTACGGTCCTGACAGGATGAGAATCACGCTGCTGCAGGAACCGCCTGCCGTGTTGAGCGGAGAAGACCGGAAGGTCGTTGAGGACATACTCGAAAGGATTTCAGGGCTCGATGAGTGGACTGTTGAAGCTGTGCAGACAGCCGTTCACTCCGCGATAACCGGCAGGGCGGATGCGCGCAGGTTCTACCCCGTTCTTTACAGGGCAATCCTCGGCAAGGATGCGGGACCGCGGCTGGGGACCCTGTTCAGCATACTTGGAAAGGAAGAGAGCCTCCGGCTTCTGGGGAAGCTGGCTGGCAAAACTCTATAAATGCACGGGCAGATGGTTAAGGTGGCGAAGGAAAAGATCTCACTTCCGGCAAGCTATGGAGGAATTATGAGGTATGACGAGAGCGTTGCCGAGATCCAGATGGAACCGGGACACGTTGTTGTGATTACCCTGCTGGTAAGCGTTTTAATTCTCCTGCTCCATTTCCTGAAGTGATGTTCCTTCTGGCGGGGGTTCTGCTGGGAATTCTCCCGGGGGTTCATCAGAACCTGCTTGCCCTTCTCCCGCTTGGCAGAAGAGAACTGTTTGAGCTCGTTTTCGGGAGCATATTCTCTGGAATAGTGCCCACACTTATGTTCGTTCCGTCAGCAGAGCTTGCTCCCTCGCTCCTCCCGGGGCAGGATCTTGCCGCTCGTGGAAAAATGGGGGAAGCTGTTGCGGAATACGCGTTCGGCGCGTTTCTTGGCACCCTGTTCTTCGTCATACTTGCTCCCATTTACCCGCACGTGGTTTCAGCTGTCCGTCACGTCCCCCTGTTTTACTTTCTCCTCCCGCTGGTCCTGTTTCCTGTTTTCAGGGAGAAGAACAGGGTCCCTGCGGTGGCACTCTTCCTGCTTTCCGGCGTTTACGGATACATTATCCTGCACGGCGGTTCAGATGGAGTTCTGCTGGCTCACTTTTCCGGGATGTTCGGTCTCACTGGCGTCCTGCTTGGTGAAGCGATCCCCGCGCAGTCCAGTCCGGCAAGGGTCCGGGTTGACTGGAGATCTGCCCTGCTTGGAGCCATTGCCGGCTCGTTCCTGACCCTGTTT
>CAYVIY010000102.1:278-2381 GCA_964451765.1 Candidatus Undinarchaeota archaeon | reverse complement strand
CATCAAAGTAGATCCCATCATCAAGCCTGTAAGCGTACCCCCTGTCAAGGAGGGTCTGAACGAGCTGGATTATCTCCTGGATGTGGTTACTCACGCGCGGATACGTCAGGGGAGGCTTGACCCGCAGTTTCCCGAGCACATCGAAAAAGTATCGGCTGTAAACATCCCCAACGACCTGCCAGCCCCCCATCTGATCCGCCCTCCTGATTATCTTGTCATCAACGTCTGTCAGGTTCACCACGTAGCGGACGCTGTATCCTTTGAATTCGAGAAACCTGCGAAGGAAGTCGAAGAATATGTAGGTTCTGGCGTGACCTATGTGGCTCCTGTCATAGGGAGTGGGCCCGCACACGTACATCTTTACCTTTCCGGGCTCGATTGGGATGAAGTCCTCAACTTTCCTGCTGAGAGTGTTGTATATTTTCACGCGATCTCCTCCTTTCAAGACTTAAATAGGTGCTCCATTCACACTTTCCTCCAGAGCTCGATGAAATTTGGAAATGCTCTTATGTAAGAGTTTGCGAGAAACAGGATGAGAACCCAGAGAGGAACGGGACAGAAAAACCCCCACGCGGCAATCAAAACCTGCAAAAATCCGTTCAGGGCTCTCGAAGCTCTGGAGGTATATACTGTGTAAAACATTCCTCGGGTCGACCTGTGTCTCTCAAGCCCGCCTCCCGAAATCAGCCTGAAGTAGAACACGTAATCAACAATGAGGTCTCTCACAAGGACAAAAAAGAAGAACCAGAAGGGTAGCATCCCCCTGTGAAGGTGAAACGCGAAGTAGCTGAGGGTTATTACCCTGTCGATCATTATATCAACAAACTCCCCGAAAGGAACCGAACCCCGCCTTCTTGCCACGATGCCATCGAACAAATCAAGAGAGTACACAAAAAAAACAAACAACGAATTAAAAAAGGGAGAAATGAAACTTGAAATGGCAAGGTTCAAAAGCATAAAAAATATCCTGCTAATTGAAATCAAATTTGCAAGCTTCACACCAGCATACACCCCTGATTTTTAAAAAACTGAGGTCGTGAGTAGTATGAAAGTACTCGTTACGGGTGGCACGGGATACGTCGGGAAAGTGGTCGTTCCTGAACTTTCAAAAGATTTTGATGTTTACGTGTTGAGCAGAAGAAAGGAGGGAAAGAACATCATCAAAGGGAATTTACACAGTTACAGGGATGTCAAACAAGCCATCAAAGGGTTCGATGCAGTAGTTCACCTCGCAGTAGAAAGCAGGCACGGAGCAAGCTGGAAGGATCACTTTCTGACCACGGTGAAGGGCACAGAAAACGTACTGAAAGCCTCTGTGGAGGAAGGTGTAAAAAAAGTCGTTTACATGAGCTCAATTGCAGTGAAGAGCAAAACAAAATCAAATTACGCTAAGGCGAAGAAACTCGCCGAAGAAGTCGCAGCAAAATACTGGAAACACGTTGAAATTCCTGTAATAAGGGCTTCTTCAATTTATGACGAGAGAAGGGTCGCTCTTTTTTCCAGGATTCCCGCATTTCCCGACATAAAAACGAAAATCAGATTTACAAACATTTACACGCTCTCTGAAGTTGTCCGAACCGCCCTGAAAAAAGGAAAATCAAGAATCTATCAGATTGGTGACAGAGAAGCTGTTAAGCTGGTTGATTTCGTGAAAGCCTGCAGGGAACCCGCAAAGCTTGTAATTTTCCCTGAGTTCTCACTGAAAATTATAAAAACATTGACGTACGGGGGGAAAATTCTGAACAGTTTCGGGATCAAAAACGAGTTTCTCCCTGAAAGGCTGGAATACACTGTTGAGAACAAAACATTCAGAAACGATTCAGAGGTACTGGGAGTCAAACCGAAAGACACCATCGAGGAAGTTAAAAAAATGAAAGAGAAACTCACAAGCCAGTAGGAGCTTCGATGAACGTCACATCGATGTCGAATTTTTCTCTTATTTTTTCTCCAAGAGCGCGAACGCCGAAAGTCTCGGTTGCGTAATGACCAGCGGATATCACGTTTATCTTTCTCTCCCTCGCGTACGCGAGACCGTAGTGCGAAAACTCCCCGACAAGGAAGGTATCTCCCGGGCTCATGGAGAATATGTGTGACGTCCCACCC
>CAYVIY010000102.1:0-268 GCA_964451765.1 Candidatus Undinarchaeota archaeon | reverse complement strand
TGCTAACTTCGTCAACGAACTTGAATCTGAGCGGGTTGATCGTCCCGAACCGCTTTATGAGGAGACGTTCCACCCTGTCGTACAGCTCGTCAAAGCTGACATTCGCATTGCAGTACCAGGAAGGGCTGTCCGCGATGTCGATTGGCTCAAAGCCCAGAGCACGGATGATCTGAACGTTGTTACCGACCTCAGGGTGAACATCAAGAGGTAGATGCGCCGCATAGAGGCTCATTTTCCTGTCAAGCAGAGCCCTCGCCCTATCAACCAT
>CAYVIY010000101.1:0-2390 GCA_964451765.1 Candidatus Undinarchaeota archaeon | reverse complement strand
GAGAAGAGATGTGCTTGTTGTGGCAATCCCGGGAAACCACGACCCGTCCCGGGACGGAGAGCCACAGCCGAAAATTCCTGAGGAGTTTGCAGAGCCGCTTTACAAAATAAACAACCTTAAAGTGCTTTCAAATCCTTCCTGGCTGTGCATAGAAGGTGTCACATTTCTCGTTTATCACGGGACAAGTCTCGACGGTCTGATTGATTCTATCGAGTCTTTGAGGGGAGTCGCTTATGAAAATCCTTCAAAAGCCCAGATAGAACTTCTGAAGAAAAGGCACCTCTCTCCAATCTTCGGAAGGAATAAGGTTTTCCCTGACAGGGAAGACTACCTCGTTATTGATAAGGTTCCCAACGTTTTCATAACAGGACACGTCCACACGATGAGCACCGCCACATATCGTGGGGTCAGGTTGATATCTGCAGGCACCTTCCAGGAGAGGACTGCGTTTCAGGAGAAGCTCGGGCACCACCCGACCCCCGGGAAGTTTGTCCGCCTCTCTCTCAAGACCGGTAAGATGAGTGTCGTTGATTTTTCGTCACTGGTTTCCCGTCCTTCGTCTTAGGTGAGAACCAGTCTATGAATTCTTCCACATTCCCCTCGAACAGGACGTGAATAGCTCCGAACGGGCTTTCTTCATCACTTTCAACAACCCCCAGTTTTCCAGCAAACGCAGCCTGCTTGTGCAGCATCAGTTCCGTCCTGTTATTTTTGAGGTTCCTGATCAGACTGCTCCTGACAGTGTCCAGAACCCTCTTGCTCCAGACGAGCTCCTTCAAAAACATCAGATCTTTCTGCTTCCCTTCCCCTTCGAACCCGCCTTCCGTCCGCCTGAATCTGATCGTTGGAAATATGCTCGTCAGGGCTTTCTTCACCCTGTCAGGGTCCTCAAGTTCATCAACCCTGCACCAGACCTTCACTTTAACCATGAGTCCAGCCCCTTCTGCCTTTCTTTCATACCGAAGTTGAGCATCATCTTTCTTTCAAGAACCCTCAGCTGGCTCCTGACGTACTCTGAAACTTTATACTTCTCTGCGAGCTTGACACTCGCCTCGTAGTACTTCTGAACCGTCCCTTCATGGACTGTTAATATTATTTTTCCCCCACACTTCAGGCACCTGCCCGCGAGCGGAGGTCTCCTGTACTTCTCGTTGCATTTAACACACCGAAATCCCTGGGTGGAGTACTTTCTCAGATTCCCTTTTATGTCCTTCAGGAAGTGGCTGACAAGTATCTTTTCGGCGACGTCATGCTCGTTTACAGCTTTCAGTTTTTCCGCGAGTTCAAGCTGCTTCTCAACCTTTTCAAGCATAGGTCCGAGCGATTTGTACGCTGTTACTATGGGCCCCGCCGCTATGCTGGACGTGCTCGTTGTGAATTTTATTCCCCGCAGGGGCTTCCCCCTCAGGTCAGCAACCGTTTCTATCTTCACGTCACCCGGGAACTTCTTTTCGATCGCCGCCCTGTAGAGCTCGATGGGGTAGTGGTCAACTATGTCCATGTCGTGCACTTCGTCATCCACTTCCAGCAGGTCAAGTGTTGTGGTGAGGACCAGCGGGACGTCCATCGTTTTCCCCCCTCTGGTGCTTGGCAGAAACTCCCTTGAGAAGTTCAGCAGGGCATCCATTAACAGTATGACGGAATCTTCATCCCCGTCACAGTTCCTCTTCTTTGCAGCGTGCCACGCGGGATGGGCGAAGCCAACCCTCGCTTTCGTGAACCCTATTATCCTTCCAACTATGCCTGCCGCCGTGTGTGGGGCGAGCCCGATGACGACCTTCCCCACAAGATCTTTCTTGCTTTTCACGTTGTAGAAGGGATCAAGACCGTAGAATCTTACCAGCAGTTCATCCACGAAGTTTGCAACCCTGACGAGGTAGTCTGCCGCCGAGAAATCCCCGTTGTCACTTATCAAAATGTCCTGCGGGAATATTTCGACCAGCTGGTCATCGCTCGTGAGCTCTTCTCCAAAAATGTCCTTTTCATAGCCAAGTTCCCTGAGCTTTTCAACACTCGTGCCTATCTCCTTCGGTTTAAAGTGCGTTAATGGCATGTCAGTTGCATCAACCCGGATGGTCCCGTCTTTGTTGACGTAGATGTCGTGCTTTTTACGGAGCAACCCTTTTTCAAGCCTTTCAGGAATTTTCAAATCGGAACTCATCCCCTTTACTCCTTTCAAGAGATCTGGAACATTCATCTGTAATTTCTTTGCGATTGCGTCAATATCTTCATTAACAACCGTTGAAATGTAGGGTCGAGTTGGCAGGCCGCAGTGCACCTTTTCCTTTACAACTCGCCCGCACTTTATGCAGTGGTACCTTTGCTCCGTCCTTGCTCCGCACCTGGGACACTTCAGGTAGTATGTCCTTGCCCCGCACTTCGGGCAGACC
>CAYVIY010000100.1:964-2403 GCA_964451765.1 Candidatus Undinarchaeota archaeon | reverse complement strand
TCTTATGAGACTCCCCTTCTTTCGAGTTGGGGATAAATATCACAAATCCAGAGACTCTAGCAAACCCGTCTCCTTCTTTACCTACACCCACAATTTTCACATCTAGCACATCTCCAACCTTTACAGGCCCCATTATGTTCCGGATCAGTATCTTGCCCGTGTCGGGTCCTTCCAGCACCTCGCACCTGACCTGAGTGACCTCTCCCCGCACACCTGTCCTGCCGATTATTTCAACGACCCTGGCAGGAAACCCGAACTCTCTTTTCTCTTCCTCGGGCATTTTCACTCACTCTTTGCTTTCCTGAGAGCCTGGATCTTCTTGGCAAGGTCCTCCAGGTCCTTTTTGGCTTCACCCGCTTCGAGGATCGCAGCGCTCGCAGCGCCGACCTGAAGACCCACCGCAGCTCCAAGCTCCTTCTTGCTCGGGACGTGCGCGTAGGGAATTCCTTTCTCTTCACACAGCACGGGCAGGTGCATCACGACCTCAGGGGGATCGACATCTTCAGCGATAACGACAAGTTTAGCTTTTCCCCTTTCAACAGCCTTTGTGGCTTCGTTGGTCCCCTTTCGGACCTTTCCTGTTGTCCTCGCCTTCTCGAGAACCTGCAGTACTTTTTCTACGAGCTCTTCTGGTAGATTTTCAGGGCTCATCGGACTCACCTCACCTTTACCCTCTTGCTCAATTTATAAAGCTACTCCTTTATCACGTTCAGCACGACAAATGTGGTCGTTCTTTCAACGTATTTCCACTGCAGCACTTCTTTTATGAACCTTTCCAGACCCACAGTTCCGTCAAATTTCCCTATGAGGATTATGTCAAACTCCCCCGTCACTTCGTATGCTGACAGGACTTCCTTTCTGCCTTTCAGGTTGTTCCATATCTCCCCGAGCCTTCCCTCCCGGGACTTTATTCCTATAACTGCTCTCAGCTCTTCCATACGAACCAGAACCTGCAGGACTTATAGAATTTACGTATGTGTCACCAGAAAGACCGGAAGGTTGTGGAGGCGCAGGACCGCAGGTACACCCTTCCTGTATGTTCCCCTGTTTTCCTTGCTGACTGTCACGGCTACCACGGGCGCGTCCGGAAACTCCTTGAGCAGTTTGCCCTCTGACTGGACCTTTTCAAAGACCTGCATTGCCTGTGACTCTGCTTCCGCGTCCGTTTCGCCTGAAGCAGGAATGAACAGGTAGGGCTTTCCAAAGGGGTTCACGGCAACGAACGTGTATCTCCCGAACCCACCGAGATCGTATGCCGCGCTCCCCCCCAGTCTCCACTTTTCTCTCCCGAGTATCCAGACGAACATAAACTCGAGGGGTATCTGACTCCATGGCACCTTTCCTATCAGCGCGTGTTCTATTGCACCACTGTAATTGAATATTCCCTTTCCGAGAAAACCCTCACGTTCCTCCCTCAGCTTTGCAGGCTGACCGAGCAG
>CAYVIY010000100.1:0-954 GCA_964451765.1 Candidatus Undinarchaeota archaeon | reverse complement strand
CATCCCTCAAACCCCTCACAATCCCTGCACATAACTTCAAACTTTTTCCCTATGTCGTGGGTTGGCTGGACGCCCTCTTTTGCCAGCCAGTTCAGGGTTTCGACCAGCGTGTAAGGTCTCCCCCGCCCTCCCGTCATGAGATATTCTATAGCTGATGAAAGCGCACTTGTGAATGCGGGACAGAGTGCCACATTAAGGTATGGGCGTGCCCTTTAAATTCATTCCACAAAATCCAGCACGATCCTTCCTTCAAACCCGCCCCGATCCACCCTTTTGCGTTCCACCAGCTTCTTTAGATCCTCTTCCCGGATGTGCCGGAACCTGCATATCGCGCTGATTACTTCCATAACATCCGCCAGTTCCTCTGCTGTTTCGTCTGATTCAAACTCCCTCGCCTCTTCCACCAGTTTCTCCTTCAGGAGCTGCCAGTATTCATCCTCAGATGCAACGTGCGTGCGAAATTTTTTTCCCTTTTCTTTCAGTATTGCTGGAATTCTATCTCTTACGAGCTTCATTCCAGTTTTCCCGGTAAAAGGTTATATCGGTTCCTGTCCAGTAACGGTTTTAAACTGCCGGTGAGGGAAGAAGTTGGGCTGCTCTGAGAGGCCGTGAGGTAACGGCACCACGACATGCGTTCGTGGACACCGCGTACTTTGGGGTTTTCAACCCCGAGAATACAGAGCCGTGAAGTAACGGCACAGACCTTGCGAGGGTCTGCGATCCCCCAAACAGCTTGCAGGGTGAAGAGAGAAGTTGGGGCCGTGAGGTAACGGCAGCCTGGCGGGCTCCAGATATGGAGCGCTGAGCGAAAGCGATGATTGAGAGCGGGTAGGAGAAACCCGCTCGCGGGGGTTCAAATCCCCCCGGCCCCATCACCAGCTTTGACAAAACGGGATCAGGTTCATTCGGTAACACTCTGCACGTGCTGCTGGAGGCAGCACACGGGGTGCAGGG
>CAYVIY010000099.1:0-2449 GCA_964451765.1 Candidatus Undinarchaeota archaeon | reverse complement strand
ACTCGGGACCAGATCTTGAGTCTGGCGCGTTTAACCAGGCTCCGCCACCCCGGCATGTATTCTTGGGGTTGAAAACCCCAAAGTACGCGGCGTGAACTGACGCATACGGTTCTTGGGCAGACTCCGCCACCCCGGCATGTATTTAACATAAATTGAACTTTGCTTTTTATGAAAGTATGCGTTGGCTCGTGCAACCCCGTTAAGATCGAGGCGGTTCGCGAAGCTTTCAGGGAGTTTTTCGGATCTGAAGTGGACGTTGCTGGTGTGAAGGTGGACAGTGGGGTTCCAGATCAACCATACGGACTGCAGACGGTTCAGGGAGCCATAAACAGAGCAAACGCAATTCAGGAGCCTGCAGATTTCTACGTCGGTGTGGAATCTGGAATTTTCACAATGGCAGAAAGGGCTTTCGTCTTCAACGCCATCTACCTCCGGGACAGCCGTGGAAGATCAGCGCTGGGATTCAGTCCGTGGTTTGAACTGCATGAATCCCTTTTCAAGAGGATCCGCGAGAAGCACGAGATGGAAGAAGCGATCGAAGAGCTTACGGGAATAGAAAAGATAGGAGACAGGATGGGAGCTATAGGAATATTCACCAACGGAGCGATGGATCGCAGGAACTTCACGAAAGCTGGGGTTCTCGCAGCCCTTGCGGGATACTATCAACGTGAAAGGGTCAGGATTCCCACTCCTTGACGTATTCCTCCAGGGGGAGAAACGCGCCTATTTCCCTGCGGATCTGCCAGTAAACCAGCTTTTCTTTCAGCTCGTTCAGCTCCCCCACCATACCCGCTCGAATCATCTTTCTGGCGGTTCCCGCGGAGACATCCCTTATTCTGAGCACTATGACGGGCTTTCTGATGTGAAACTTCTCCAGCAGGAGCCTCAAGTGCTTGGGTGTCGTGCAGATTATCAGGTCTGCCCACTCAATTTTTTCGCCGGTGCACTCCCGTTCCGCCCCCTCCGCCACTCCGCAGAAGTCCGTTTCGTACCCCTTTTCCCTCAGGTACTCTGCAAGATACCTGCTCCTGTTCACCCCGCGCGAGCAAACACTCAGAACTTTCATAAAACGGTTCGGGCAGGATGTATAAAAGCAGTGCCATGCGAGAAATGTTCGGCTATCGTTGTTTTTCATCCCCCTGCTCCCGCAGGCAAAAATTCCTCCGTATCCGACACACCATAGCAGGTCGTCATTGCAGGATTTGCTGAAAGCAAAGGGGCAAAAGGGTGAAAAAGTGAAATTTTTCAACAGACGACGGATATATATTTATATATCCGTCGAACCGCATCTTACTGTGCTCACGGGATCTCACCTGAAGAGCGGACTTGCAACGGCTCTCAGGCTCATAGAAACGGAAAAAGATCACATAAACGCCATAAATGTTTACCCCGTGGCAGATGGAGATACAGGTACGAATATCCTTCTGACCATAAAGGGAGCAATGAGTAAGGTAAACGGATTCACCGAAGCCAGCCTGGTCGCAAGGGAAATAGCTGAGGGGATGCTTGAAAGTGCAAAGGGAAATTCAGGCGTCATACTCAGTCAGTTCTTCTGGGGGTTCATGGAATCCATAGAAGAAAAAGCCATCCTGACAAACGCCGATTTCGCAAGGGCGCTCGTGAACGGGACCAAGATGGCATATATGGCTGTTGATAACCCTGTTGAAGGCACCATCCTCACGGTAATGAAAGCTGCGGCGAACGCCGCAATAGAAAACGTGAACCTGCCCGAAAAAGACTTCCTCAACGCGATTTTTGAAAAGGCAATAGAATCCCTCAACGAGACCCCTGAACTGCTCGCGAAGCTCGGGAAGCCGAAAGTGATAGACTCCGGAGCCTACGGATTCGTCCTGTTGCTTGAGGGCTTTGTGAGGGCAGCGGGGTCAGATGCAAACTTCAGGATAGAAGCAACGAAAAACTACAAGGAAACAACAGAGGAAAACCTGTTCTGCTCGAATTTCCTCGTTGAGCTGAACGAAAAAGTCGAGCGGGAAAAGCTGAAAGAGGAGCTCAGAAAAATGGGGAATTCGCTTGTCGTCGTGAACAATGAAAAAGTCCTCAAGGTGCACATTCACACTCAGGACCCCGAGGCGGTTAAAAACGTGCTGTCCTCGCTCGGAAATATGAAAAACGTCAGAATTGAGAGGATCTGAACATCTTCGGGTAATTTTTTGCAATTTCAACCAGAACTATTCCCGGAGGAAGTATCCCCAGCTCCGTGACTATTCCTTTGATCCTTTTAGCCGGAACGATCTCAAAAGCAGGGTTCCTCACGTCAATCGGGTAATCCCAGATCTCCCTCGGGTCCCTTTCTTCGATCTCAACGCTATTTGCAAACTTTGACTGGTAATCCAGCTTCAGGGCAAGACCTGTCGCGTAGAACGGAACCCCCTTGCTCTCCGCTGCCAGCGCGAGAAGCCCCGTCCCTATTTTATTGGCAATGCTCCCG
>CAYVIY010000098.1:0-2532 GCA_964451765.1 Candidatus Undinarchaeota archaeon | reverse complement strand
CCATCCGTCTGTCCGGTTACAGTGATCCTGTGGTCTGCAATTTCGTGAACGAAAAGTCTGGCTGGTTCCTGCTCCGGTGTCAGGCGGGTAAAGGGACTTCGGAGAACAATTACACACTCATCCCCGCCCTGTCCGGCGGGAATGTTTCGATAGCTCTTTGCAACGATTCCCGTTGCGCTTACAGCTTCGCGGAGGTTAATGTTCCAGGTTCTGGCTTGTGTGATGATTCCCGCGACTCGATAGTTTCTGTTTCGTCGGGCAAGTTCTGCCAGAGCAACAGGGACTGCCTGCATTACATGACGCCAGAGCCGGATAAGGTTTCAAAGTGCGTGAGCCTCGCGGGAGATTCCTTCACCCTCAGCACGGAATCCGGCACCGTAACAGGGTCGTTCGTTCCCGCCGGAAGGTGTCTCAGCATCTGCGGGAACCACATCTGCGATTCGGACATAGAAGACCCAAGCGTGTGCACGGACTGCTGCGATTCACGGTTCGGCGTTGGAACTGAGGGCTGGAGCACCACCTGCTACGAGCACTGCGGGGCGGACGCGGCGTGTGACGACAAGCCCGTGGGAAGCCTCCTCAGTGATGGAGTGTGCAACGTTGAGTGTCAGAAAGTTGATGGAAAAACAGAGATTTCCAGAGTTGAGTTCTTTTTGGATCACGGGGAAATCCTCTCGAGCGATTGCAGGGACAACAACGGGGACGACAGCATCGACTTCTGTGAGGTTCGCTACCTCGAGAACAAGAGCGATGATTCCCTCCACATTAAAATGTACATCCCTGCAAGGCAGATCGAAGTCGTGGACGACTACGCGCATCTCGATTTCATGAAGAATGTTTCGCTGTTTCTTAAGAGTGATCTGGGAGATGAGGAGTTCCGGTGGGAAGTCCCTGTGAAGGAGGACAGGGACTGGTACGTCCAGTTTGATCTGAACGCTCCTGTGAATATTGGTAATGTATTTGAAAACTTCACGGTCCGCCAGGCGAACTTCCTCCAGAACAACGTAACAATCCTGCTCAAGCCGATGTTTTCGACCCTTCACGGGACCATTCAGACTGATCCAGAGGATCGGGGATCTTTTGAAAGATGGAATAGATCAACTTCAAACGAGTTCCACCTGAGATTTGATCCCGGCGACCTTTACCTGCGTCTGAAGGCTGTTCACGTGAACTGCACGCTTGACGGGGAGCCCGTTTACGAAGGGACCGTTAATCCTGTTCAGACTTGTCAGAGCAGCACTCGATGTGGTGCTGAGGGAAGTTTCACGCTCGACCTGTCGAAGACAGTTCCGGGTGAGCACGAGATGGTCTGCACGGGGAGCACGGAAGGGTTCGTTCCCATCACGATTCACAAGACGTTCACGATTTACGGAAAGGTTGCATCTGCGGACGTTCAGTTTCTCGAGCGCGTTTTCCCGGGCGAGTCCTACACCCTTCCGTTGATGATGGTGAGGGACGAGTTCGGGAATGTCGTTCAGAACTACCACTACAGCTGGTACATAATTTACAGGGGTTCATCGAAACCTGTTGCGTACGATTCCCCAGATGTTGTCATTCCGACCGGTGCCAGTGAGGGCTCCGTTAACATAAGCCTGAGGGTAACCGCACCGTACTACGACCCGCTGAGAGTTGAGCAGGAAATACCCATCATGACACGGGAGTACTTTTCACTTTCGATGGTCCCCGACCTCACCTACGCCGATCTCAGAGGGGGAAGCTCAACATTCAGAATTCTCGTGGAGAATTCGGGGCCCTCCACACAGTTTTCAGTCAGTTGCGAGTCGAGCAAGAGTGTCAATATTTCAATCCCCCACGAGAACGAAACAGGGTTCACCGTGGAGGGCTGGGGTGTGAAGGAAATACCTGTTTTTGTCTCGGTGCCTTCCAGCGACAAGGAAGTGCAGTACACGATCACCTGCAGGATCACGAGCAACGGGAAAGTGATGGGATCCACCAGCGCCCGGATGATCCAGACAGACAGGCCGGTTTACAGGTTCATGGTCGAGCCAAAGTATCAGGAAGTGGACCTGATTGGAAGTTCCGCCGGGGGGCGAGTCACTATATACAACACAGGGAACAGGAAAGACACGTACGTTGTGAGCTCTTCCCTGAAGCTGTCAAAAAGGGAGGTCCAGCTGCCCAAGGGTGAGTCCGAGAACGTCATATTCAACGTTTCCCGCGAGGGCGATTTCGAAGTTTGCGTGAAGTCCGTGACCCTGCTCGATGACACGCCCACCTGTGTGAGTGTTCACGTGGAGAGGCGGATCGTGAAGCCGGAGCTTCTGGTTCAGAACCAGAACATAACCCTTCAGAAGGGGGTGATCCCCGCCCTGATGGTTCGGTTCGCCACGAAGGACTTCGCCGGGAAGTACGGCGTCATTGTCGAGGGCGAGCCGGGGTCATTCACGGACTACTGTGATTCCGATAAGAACACCACCGCCACCTGCTACGTCCCTCTGGAGGATCTCCGCCCCGGGACATACCGTGTGCGCGTTAAAGTCTATCCGCTGAAGTATTCGAGCCAGTACGATG
>CAYVIY010000097.1:0-2587 GCA_964451765.1 Candidatus Undinarchaeota archaeon | reverse complement strand
CATCTCGGGTGATCACACCCGTGTGTAAGGTGGGAAACTGCGAAATAAACGTGAACTCAACGAACCTCGGAAGCATACCGCTCAATTTCACGGTAACTGTGAATCCCTCTAACGGGACTTCCACGCTAACAGCGATCAACTCAACTTACGTTCAGGCCATGAGCTACAGGCTCATAACAACAAACCACTCGATCCCGGAAAGCTGGCTGAAACCCACCTGGGAAACGGGCACCAATTACACTTCATTCTCAATAAGTGCGACCGTAAATCTCTCGAAGGTGTCGCACGAAACAACCGTCACGGGAGGGGGGAAGCTGGTCCAGTGCTTCTCCACGGGTGACTGCGCTTCCCTCTGTGGAAGCACGGATGTCTGCTGGCCATCGAGCGAAACGAACTGGATCTGCACCTCGAACGTCTGCTGCAGGCAGAATGAGAAGTTTGAAAACGGAGCCTGCTGCCCGACCAGCGAGCAGTGCTGCCTGACAGACAGCAACTGCGGGGAAGATGAGTGGTGCTACAACTACAGCCTTGCAAACGGATACTACTGTCAGCAGAAGAAAGTACTGGGGTCCTCCTGCAACCAGAGCAGGGAATGCCTGAGTAACTGGTGCGGAGGAAAGTGTGCAGACCCGACACAGGTCTCACTGGACAGCTGGTACGAATGCAGCCCGTATCAGGACACTTACTGCCAGTACCAGGAGATAACCACGAGTGAAGGCACGGGACCGAAGGGCTGCTCGAGCGACACGGACTGCGGAGAAGGATACTACTGTTACCTGCCAAAAGCAGTCTGCCTGAAATGCCCGACAGCCAGCTCAACGTACGGGACGCTCAACATAAGCAACGATGAGCTATGCCCCTCACTTTCCTGCGTGGGATACGACCTGGACTGCTGCGTTTCAGATGATGACTGCAGTTCCGGGGCGTGGTGCAGCGCAGTCAGTTCCTGCACGAGCTGTGAAAGCGTGAAGGATTACATCTGCCCCAGCACGAACTGCATAGGAACAGATCCGGACTGCTGCTCAACCGACAGTGACTGCTCAGGTGGGGAAAAGTGCGACCACAATGTCTGCGTTGGAAATATGGGAACATCCTGCACTACCAGTAGCGACTGCACGGGAAACCTTCAGTGCATCAGCGGGGTGTGCGCGAACCCCGACTTCGTCAGCGTGACCCCCGAACAGGTGAGCGCAAAGGTCGGGGACATCGTCAGGCTGACACTCATGGTAGGAAACCCCGTAAACAAGGAGGTCTCTGCCAGGGTCAGCGTCACGGGGGAGGATGCGGCTCTTGTCACGGTTGATGGCTCAAGAAACAAGGAAATCACGATCCTTCCGGGAGAAGCGCACAAGATGCTGGTAACGGTTTATGCGGGAAAGAGCGGGACTCTGGACTTCACGATAAAGGTAAACGTGCCGGAGTACAGTCTGACCGCAACCTGCAACAAGGACGATCCAAACTGCAAGATCCAGATAGATGTCTCTGCAGAAAGAGCGGAGGGCGTTCCTTCCGCCCCCGTGAACGCCTGGCTGGCAGTTATGATTCTGGGGGCAGTGATTGGAATGATAACTCTCAGGTAAAAACTTTTAAGGAGAAACCGCTCTAACTTTGTATGGGCATAGTCAGAAAAATTCTCGGGGAGGAAGAGACACTCAAAAAAGAGGACCTCAAAGCGATGAAGGGAGAGATTGAAGATGAAACGCCAGCGCCTTCAAAGGAGGAAGAGAAAGTCGTTGAAGAAATGATACCCAGCGGAATAGAAATGTTCGTGCGGGTAAACGACTACAAATCCATAGTTTCGAACCTGAAGCGGCTTGAGGGGATCATTGACAGGATCGAGGAGCTCGAGCGAATGCACTCTGAAATCCACGATATGCAGAGTAAATTCTCTGAAGAGATGGAAAATGTTCTCAGCGAGATAGAAGAGATAAAGGAAGAGCTCGGGGAAAAACTGGGTGCCCGGCTATAACTTGTAGCCTATCTTTCTCAGGAACTTCCTTCTCTCTTCAACCTCTTTTTCAGTTTCCACTCCCAGCGGGCTTCCCCCGTCGATCACCCCTACAATCCCCCTTCCCTGCTCCGTTTCCGCCACGATAACCTGCAGGGGATTGGCAGTCGCCGCAATTATGTGCGTCACCTCGGGAATGGATTTCAGTCTGGGAAGGATGTTGATGGGGTAGGCTTCGCGAATCAGCAAAACAAAAGTGTGTCCCGCACCTATCTCGCGTGCATTCTTCACCGCCAGCTCGACCAGATCCCCATCGTTCCCTGCTTTTCTCACCAGCCTTGGCCCGCTGGCTTCACAGAAAGCCAGCCCGAATTTAACAGAGGGTGCAGAATCAGCCACAGCCTCGTAAATGTCCTCCACGCTCTTTATGAAGTGAGTTCCCCCGATTATCACATTAACATCTTCCGGCTTCTCGACCTGAACAACCTTGAACTCCACCATAAAATGGGACATCACGAAAAATTAAAGCACTTACCATCGGGACACCAGCGAAAACAGGAACAGCCCGAGATAAAACAGGGTCGTGTAGGCTATCGAAATCGCGGGAAATGGCGTTTTCGTTTCGAGCTTCCTGTACTC
>CAYVIY010000096.1:0-2594 GCA_964451765.1 Candidatus Undinarchaeota archaeon | reverse complement strand
AGTGCTACCAATTTAAATGCACACCTCAGATAGTCAGGATGAGAGTGGCAATAACGGGGACTCCGGGCACGGGCAAGACAACAGTGGCAAAACTGCTTGCCGAAAAAACAGGGTATGAGTACATTGACCTTAACGCCATCCTGCTCAGCAGGTACAAACTGGATTATGATCCAGAAGCCGAAACGTGGGATGTTGACGTGGAAAAAGCTGTCAGGGATGTGGAACTGCCTGAAAAATGCGTTATAGACGGGCATTTAAGCCACCATTTTCCCGTGGACATCGTGATCGTGTTGAGGTGCAGACCAAATGTCCTGCGGGAGAGGCTCCGGGAAAAGGGGTGGAACGAGCAGAAAATAAAAGAAAACGTCGAAGCGGAAGCAATAAACGTTATAGGAGAGGAAGCCCGCTGGGACAATGACAGGGTGTTCGAGATAGATACCACCAGCCTGTCACCCGAAAAGGTTGTTGAGGAAGCAGTTAAGATTTTAAACGGTTCGGGAAAATCAGTTATGTACGATTTCCTTGAGGACTTGTTCAAGGAGGTGTGAAAATGTATAGAGTGGAAGGAATGTTCAAGATGGGTTCGGGATGGCAGAGGTTTGTCAAGGAAGTGGAGGCAAAAAAGAAAGAAGATGCGGTTGAAAAAGTGTACAGCCTTCTCGGAAGCCACCACAACGTGAGGAGATCGCACGTTAAAATCGAGAAGGTAGAGGCGAAGAAAGATGGTGAGTGATGAGGAGCTTCAAACAAAGTGGGTTCAGCTCCAGTACCTCGAGGAGCAGATCAAAGTTCTGCAAACTCAGCTGGCAGAGATTGACAGGGCTATAGAGGAACTGAGCATACTTAAAGTCGGACTGCAAAACATTGAAGAGACGGGAAATGAGGAGGTACTCGTACCTCTCGGAGCTTCCGTTTACGTTAAGGGGAAGCTTGAAGGGGCTGGCAGGGTCATAGTCGGAATCGGAGCGGGAGTGTTCGTTGAGAAAACAATCTCGGACGCCCTCCCCATAGTGGACCAGCAGGTTGAAAATCTCAGGAGACAGGAAGAACTGCTCGTGCAGAACATAAGCCTGATAAACAGTGAAGCTGAGAAGCTGACCCGGGAAATAAACAAGGCGGTAGCTGATAGAAATGCTGGGCTTCCTCCGGCAGAAGCTTTCTGAAATTTTCAGGCTCCCGAACAGGAAGAAGATCGTTGATGAGCTGGAGTTCTCGCTGTTAGAGGCGGGCGTTGCTCTGGAAGTCGTTGACAGGATCATGGAAGAAGTCCGGGACTCAGATGACCCCCGAGCCGCCCTGAGAAAAGCCCTGCTGGATTCGATGAAACCCGGCAGGATTAAAATAACGAAGAAACCGTACATCGTAATGGTGTGCGGGATAAACGGGACTGGGAAGACCACCACTGCAGCAAAGCTCGCCAGCTACTTCCTGAAGTCGGGAAAGCAGGTTGTTGTCGCAGCCAGTGACACGTTCAGAGCGGCTGCAATCGAACAGCTGGAAGAACACTGCAAGAGACTGGGAGTCCGCGTGATAAAGCACAGGTACGGGGCAGACCCTGCCGCCGTCGCGTTCGACGCCGTCAAACACGCGGAAACCACCGGGAAAGATGTCGTGATAGTGGACACTGCAGGCAGGCTTCACGTGGATAGCGGACTCATGCGCGAGCTGGAAAAGATAAAACGCGTGGTCAAACCGGACCTGAGCTTGCTCACCCTGGACGCGACCACGGGTAACGATGCGGTCGATCAGGCCCGGGCTTTTGACAGGATCGCAGACGGGTTCGTGATAACCAAGTTTGACATAGACGAGCGGGGAGGGGCGGTCATATCCGTGTCGGCAGTCACCGGGAAGCCCATATACTTCCTCGGAAAGGGACAGGACTACGGAGACCTGCGGGAGTTCAACCCGGAGGAGATAGTCCGGGGGCTGGGGCTTTGAGCTGGAAAGATTTCGTGGAAATGGTAAGAAAACTTTCGGGAAAGAACTACACGGGGATGTTATCTGGCAGTCCGGACAGCTGGGAAGGGGAAATGTACTCCGCGCTTTTTCTGATTGAAAAAGCCTCCCCTGAAGTGGTCAGAACCAGAACAGTTGAGGAACACGCTGGAAAACCGATCCTCATGGCACTGATGGAAGCTGTGAGGGAAAACGAAGACCTGCGGACAGAGTACACGAAGCTCGCCCGGAAAAAGCGGTACATCCTCGCAGCCGAAGAGCTTGCAAAAAGGCACGAACAAATCCTGCTACCTTACGTTCAGTCAGTTCTCGAAAGGTGGGGGCTGGAAGGGGATCCAGAGGAGCTCGCCTGGACAGACATCGTGCTGAAAAGGAAAGTTAGAAAGAGGGAGTATGACCTGCCACCTTTCCTGAGGGTAACGCTGGAACTGCCAAACCAGCTCGAGGGAGGATACATCCAGTTTTTTGTCCTGAAAAAAGATGGAAGCGTGTACGTTGAAGCGGGGGGAGTGCAGACAGCTCCGGAAGAGCCAGCCTCTCAAGACTTCAACAAACTTTCGCAGACCGGTGGAACGTAAACGGGAGGGGAAGTTTCCTGCTCGTTTACACGAAAGACAACAGGCTCGAAGTGATGATGG
>CAYVIY010000095.1:0-2606 GCA_964451765.1 Candidatus Undinarchaeota archaeon | reverse complement strand
ATGTCCTTCTCTTTGTTGACGTAGTCAGCGAAAACATCCCACATTTCTTCGTTGAACTTCTTCGAGCCGGCGTGTATGTCGGAGATCACGAGCACGTCAGACTCCCCGGAGGGCCATTCCGAAGAGAAAGGGATGTCAGGATAGACAACCTCATCTGCAAAAATTATCCCGCGGCCCGCCTGCCCGCGAACCCCGATAACGTCATCCAGAACAATCGAGTCTTTGTTTTTCGTCGATCCGGACAGGAGAACGGACAGCTTACCCGTCGGGTCTTCCACTTCAATTATCTTCCTGCCATCCTTCATAGTCCTGATGTCGCTGACCATTCCGATAACGCTGATCCTGTCTCGCCCGCGCATCTTCGAAAGCTGAGCTATCGAAACAACACCTTTGAGCTGGGGTCTCTTTGAAAGCATCTGGGAGAGTTTCATATACCTCGAGTAGAAGTTCGAGAAGAAAGCTTCAGGGGTTGCAGAGTCCCAGGACGTGTAATTCTTGAGCACCTTCAACCCCGTCACTTTTTCCCTCTCCACAACCCTTTCAGGCTCTGCAGGAGCGGGCTTCCTCAGATTGTGAAGGTACTCTGCAGTTATTTCAGAAGGGGGGTTCTCTATGGAAACGAGCCGGTTCAGGAGCTGGGTTTGCGTGGAGAGCAACTCGAGAGCGTCCTGATAGATCACTTTAACACCCTTGGAAAAAACCCTTTGCAGTAGCTCTCTGTTGGCTCCCTGATCTATGAAGCTGTTAAGGTTCATAACACATCATCCAGAACTGTGAGAACTTTTCCCTTAATATCAATATCTATGCTGCTCGATATCACACGCGTCCTGCCGTAGCGCCCCCTTGAAACGATCTGAAAAGTTATCAGACCGAGAGACTCGAGGTCATTGAGGAGGTCATTGACCCTCCGGAGGCTTATGGGTTTCACACCAACCTCTTCTGCCAGCTCCCTGTATGAACTGTAAACTTCCCCCGTGTAAATCACATCTTCCCTGTCAAGAATGGACTTGAGCAGGAGCTTTGAATGTATGGGGAGGTTACGGACGATGGCAACCGCCTTGCTTTCCTCCATCTGACTTATTGCTTTTTTTATGTGAGACTCTGAAACTCTCAGACTCCCCTCCCTCTCAGCGATCTCACCAGCAACCCGGAGCAGGTCGAGGGCCCGCCGGAGATCCCCGTGCAGCTTCGCGCTGTAAGCCGCACAGAAAGAAAGAACGTTCTCCTCAAAAGCGCCTTCGAGGAAAGCCTCACGTGACCTCTCTTCAAGGATGCTGCGGATCTGGTCGGCATTGTACGGCTCGAAGATTATCTCCTCAGGGGATAGACTGGACCGCGTCCGCGCGTCAACACCCTTCAGGATGTGGAGTTTATTGGACACCCCGACGAGAGAAACGCGGGCGTACCTCAAGGAAGAGTTTATCCGGGAGAGAGTGTACAAAATCTCGTTCATCCTTGACAGCTTGTCAATCTCATCTATGACGAGGATCACGATGCGCGGCTCTGAATCAATGGCTTCAATGAATGTTTCAAGAACGTATGAAGTCGAGAGACCCGTGTGGGGGACGGGGCGGCCGAAATACGTGGAAAGTTCTGCATAAAGTTTGTAAGGAGTGTTCGCATCGCTGTTAAGCCCCGCGTTCACATAAACAAACTCAACAGGCTTTCCTTCCTCACGGGCAACGCCGGAAAGAGCGTCACCCACATACCGTATAACAGCTGTCTTGCCCGTGCCGGGACGCCCGTATATGAAAATGTTGGAAGGAACCTCCATGCGGAGGGCAGGGGCGAGAATAGCTGCAAGCTGCTTTATCTCCTTCTCGCGGTGGAGGAGCTTGGGAGGAACATACGACATCTGCAGTACATCTTTCGACTTGAAAATTGTGCTTCCTGCCGCGAATTTCTTGAAAATCTGCCGGACATCCTCCACCATGTGCAGAATATACAAAGTAATTTTATAATAGTTTGTTACTCACCGGAAGAAGATTATATCTAACGGGACCTGTATTTCCTGTGGAGACCCACCTCCGTTTCCAGTGGAGAGAAAAGCAAGTCTGCTCTGTTGTGGGGCTTACTTATTTACAATATTGATAATAATATATAATATATTTACAATATTGTAATTCATTCATTCAGCTGACGAGCGTTGCCTTATTGTTTCCACTGGAAATTGTGGGGTGTGTTTTTACAATATTGTAAACTTTTTAACCACCTGTCCCCTTTTGTAACATGGCAAAGATACTTGTGATCCCCAAAGACAATCACACAAGATACCTTTACGATCGTGCCGTGTCTTTCATCCGTGACAGGTCTGCTGTTAAAATTTTTGAGACGGAAGAGGACCTGGAGGATGTTGACTTGATGTCTTTGTTTGTGCTGAAAGGCTTCAGGAGGGAAGCGGAAATTTTGAACGACATGCGACGAAAGACAGGTCTGCCAGAGCTTTTCATTGTTGAGGTTCCTCTGCCTTCCCCCAGGCAGAGGGTGATCCGAAACAAGACCCGCGCGAGGATCGCTCGCCTGCTGAGCGGGGGCCCCCTGCACGGCTATGAAATTTACAAGAGATACCGTGAGACGTTCGGAAAGATCAACGTGCGGCTCATATA
>CAYVIY010000094.1:0-2624 GCA_964451765.1 Candidatus Undinarchaeota archaeon | reverse complement strand
GCGCGAAGGAGGCTGAAAACCTTCGTTGTCGGTCCTGACTTTAATTTCTCGGGCGGGACTGTGATAAGCGGAGAGTTGTGAGGCAAATTTAAAAAGGACTGACTCGAGGTAGAGGTATGCGAAAGAGGGACATAAGCATCTTCCTCGGGCTTTTGATGATATTCTCGACGCTGGCGTTCTCACTCTTTTCCAAGCAGACCAGCACACCTTCAAGCACCCAGCCTCAGATGTTTTTCGTTACTGTCTGGAAGGGTGCGAACGTGTACGCCCGTGAAGTCGGGAATGGCAGTTACATTTACTACCTTCAGCTCTCGCGGGATATGACGATCCCTCTCCGGGCCAACCCTGCGGAAGCGGAGAAGGTCCCCTCAAACTTTGATCCTGATGACCTTTATGCCCGCGTCCTGACAGCGCAGCGGATTTACTACCTCTTTGATCCGGAGGACAAGCAGGCTGTTTCTCTTGCATATGCGGAGCTCGGAAGGTTCATAGCAGGCAGGTCTCCCTCAATATTTTATGGCGTGTCTTCCCCGTATTCTGAGGAGAACCACACGATGCCTTACCACGATCCGTTCAACGTGTCTTCGGGGGAGCTGGCGATTTACCTGCGCGTGGCGAATGAAACCCGGGTTGAGCTTGTGAACAACACGCTGGTTGTTGAGGGATCGGACAGGCAGGGTTTGCTGGACGCCGCAACGAAGGTCGGGCTCGTGCTGGCGAGGATACTGAGGTGATTTGATGCACTGGTGCATTGAAGCTGTTCTGAAGGTTTTTCCAGCTTATGCTGCCAACGCTTCTCCCGTGATATTCAGCAGGATGAACCTGTTCGGTCTCAGGAGACCCCTTGACGGGGGGAAGGTCGCGTGGGACGGGAAGAGGTGGCTGGGTGACGGGAAAACCGTTCAGGGGATCCTTCTGGGCCCCCTCGTTGGTGTTCTGTTTGGTTTCCTTTTGAGAGGATATTCCACCCCCCTCGCAGGGTTCCTTCTCGGTTTCGGTGCCCTCTTCGGTGACCTTGTCGGCTCTTTCCTGAAAAGAAGGTTCGGGATGCCACGCGGAGCGAATGCTGGCTTGCTTGACCGCCTGGATTTCATTTCTTTCGCTCTCGCTTTCTCCGCGCCGGTTGTTCGCTGGGAGCCGAAAGAAGTGGTTTTTCTGCTGTTCATAACCCCCGCCGTCCACCGGATCGCCAATATAATCGGGTACCTGATGAGACTGAAGAAGGAGCCGTGGTGAGATGGCTTCTGTCATATTTGATCTGGATGGGACTCTCGTGGATACTGTGGATCTTCACGCTCGGAGCTTTGTGGAAGCTTTCAGGGAGTTCGGATACGATGTTAGCGAAGAGGACGTGAAGAAGCTGGTCGGTGTCAGCGGGAGGGAAATAGTCAGAAGGCTGGCAGGGGAGGAAGTGGAGGGGCTGTTTCAACGGAAAGTTGAGCTCTTTCTCGAGAGGCTTGATGAGGTCGGGGAAGTGAAAGGGGCTGGCAGGCTTCTTGAGCTTTTGAAAGAAAGGGGGTTGAAGATAGGGCTGGCAACTTCCAGCAACAGAAAAATGACGGATTTCATCCTGAAAAAGTTCGGGTGGGACTTCGACTTTGTCGTCACGGCGGATGATGTGCCCCGTGCGAAGCCCGACCCGACCATGCTTGCAATGGCTGTCGAGGCTCTGGGAGGGCCCGCGGTGTACGTGGGAGACTCGCGGTATGACAGGCAGATGGCAGAGTGGTGTGGAGTCGATTCTCTCATACTTGGGAGGGACGTGCGCTCGCTGGAGGAGGTTCTGAAGTACAGGTTTGGCAGGGTCGCAACGCACGGGCTCGCCAGTCGTGAGATCGTGGGCACTCCTGTATTCGTTTCGGGGAACAGGGCGCGTGCATTGCTTCTTGCCAAGAGGGACATGGCTGTTGATGAAAGTGGGCTCGTTCACGGTTCTTTCACGTTTGGCGTGGCTGACCTCGCTGCAATGCTCTCCACAGGGGAGGGCGCGCTCCTGAAGAGCGCATCTGTCAATTTTGAAAGGAAAGTTTTTGTGGGGGACGTTCTGGTGGCTGAAGCCGTGCGGGACGGGAGCGTTGCGGATGTCACGGTAAGAGTTAAAGACAAGCAGGTGCTCAGTGGAGTTATGGAGGTGTTTGTGAAGTGATGGATATGTTCAGACCTGCCTGGGAAAGGGTTTCCCGTGAAGTGGCTCGACCCTTGAGATCTGTCAGTCCCAACGTCATAACCACATTCACTCTTTTGCTGGGGGTCCTGGCCGCTTTCCTGCTGTTCCACGGGAAGTACTGGGCAGCGGGTGTCACTGTTCTTCTTACAGGGATTGTTGATCTGCTCGATGGGGCTGTTGCGAAAAAGTACGGAAAGAAAACGAAATTCGGGGCAATATACGATGCGACTGTTGACAGGCTGAGCGAAGGATTCATATACGCAGCTGCCGGAATGCACCACCCCCTCCCCGCTTTCCTCGCCCTCATATTCTCATATTCTGTTAGCTACGTTCGGGCAAAGAACGACAGAATCCGGTGCGGGATAATGACGAGGGGTGACAGAGTGCTTGTAATGGGACTGCTGACAATGGTGGGGCTGGTTCCCGTAGCCCTGTGGATTATCGCCTTGCTGTCCGC
>CAYVIY010000093.1:391-2638 GCA_964451765.1 Candidatus Undinarchaeota archaeon | reverse complement strand
GGGTGCGCCCGAAAATCTTCAGAAACACGGAGGCAATGTACAGCAATGATGTTGCAAGAGTCGTTGAGAAGCTTAGATTCAAGGGAATTGTGACGGAAGGGACGGAAAAGATACTTGGGTGGAGAAATGCAAACTATCCGTACAGGGCTGATGGCACGAAGATGCACCTGTTTGTGAGAAACTACCGGCTGAGCGATGACATCGCATTCAGGTTTTCCGCGTCCGGCTGGGAGGAGTACCCCCTGACCGCTGACAAGTATGCGATATGGCTCAGTGCCATAGGAGACCCCCTCATAACCCTTTACATCGATTTTGAAACGTTCGGGGAGCATCACTGGCCGGAAACGGGGATCTTTGAGTTCCTGAAGCATCTCCCAAAAGAAACTGCCAAGTGGAAGAACGTTCAGTGGGCAAACCTCAGCGAGTTTCTGAAAATGAAACCTGTTGACTCGATCGATTCTCCCTTCTTCGTTTCATGGGCTGACATGGACAGGGATCTGAGTGCCTGGCTCGGGAACAAGATGCAACGCGCTGCATTTGATGCAGCCAGGTCTCTCGAGAAGGATGTAAAAAAAGTGAATGACCCTGAACTGTGGGAAATCTGGAGGAGACTGATAACCAGTGACCACTTCTACTATATGAGCACGAAGTTCGCGGGGGATGAGGAAGTTCACAGTTACTTCAGGGGAGAAGTGTATTCCAATCCGTATGAGGCATTCACAAATTATATGAACATCCTCCAGGATTTCAGGCTTGCTCTTCGCGATGCACAATCTGCTTAGTTATTCTGTTCACAGCCATTTCATATGCTTTCACGTACCTTCCTATCATTTTTTTCCACGTGAATGATTTCGCGCTCTTGTGGGCGGAAATCTCGGTATCCAGTCTCACTTCCTTTGACTGCTGTGAAAAATTGAGTATCAGGTCTCCAACTTTTTTCGGAGCTTCCTGAGAGGTGTCCACGACAAATATGCCCTCCATATTCTGCTTCGAGAGGACAGCCCTCCCGAATCCCGAATTGGTCGTGGTCACAGCCGCTGTCAGGTATGCCGCAGCCTCAAGAGGTGTGTATCCCCACGGCTCGTACCTGCTCAGGAAAATTCCCATGCTGGCGGCCGTCACGAAGTCAAGGTAGCTCATACCGAGCAACTCGTCCTGTTTGTTCAGGTAAACGGGATAAAATATGACTTTCACTCTGTCTTCCTCCCTGTTCAGAAGTCCGTTGTGTATGAGTTCTTTTATTATTGGATCGTCGTTCTCACTGTAGGAAAGCTGGAAAGGACACAGTGGAGGTGTCTTTCCCCGCCTGCTCATAAACCGCATCCCCAGCTTTTTCAGGTCAAGTATTATCTCGTTGAGATGCTCCTTTGCATACTCCTCATCTCTCAGGATTTTCACGATTTTTTCAGTCATTTTACCCACATCTTCAAGCAGGAGCTCTTTCATTCTCTTATAAACCACGAAATTCTGGATGACCTCATCTTTCACCCCAAGCGTTCCAGCGGGAACAAGTATGAAAGCAACGACCCACTTATCACTGTTTATGGACTTCAGCTTTTCGTTCACATATCCGAGGGACTTTATGAACAGGTCGTAACCCTTGTTGAGAAACTCGTACCTGCCCGCGGTGTACACGATGGCGTAATCCTGAAAGTTCAGGGAGTAGTAGGGTAGAAAATACGCTTTCATGAACTCGTCAAGTTTTTCCCGAAGGCGGATCTTTTTCTTTATCAGGTCAGGCAGAATTGGAATTCTCTTGCTGTCAAGGGCGTTGTACGTTATCACATCTGGAGCCCTGCCAAGGACTTTCCGGACTTCATCCGCAGTGGTGTCGCTCACTGTTGTGAAGATGTCTGCGTGCCCTGCTGCAGCCTTTTCGGTCAGGTGCTTGGCAAGAACTCCCAGTTCCTTTGCGAGCTGATCCGGGTTCTTTATCTCCCGACCGAGGTGGGCTGCAGTTCTTCCGAGCATTGTTGCGTGAGTTGTGAATACCGTGGGAATCTGGGGATTCACAGATTTCAGGTAGAGCAGTCCTCCTCCGGCGAGCCACTCGTGAAAGTGGGCGACATCTATTCCCGGAGTTACTCTGACAGCCTCTTCAAGAAACATCCCCGCAGCGTATGACCACGCGAGAGGCTCGTTGTAGTCTGGTGGAGCAAACAGCGAATCAATCCCGTACTTTTCCCAGAACTCCCTTTTTATCTCGTTCGCTTTTGATTTTTCAAACTCTTTTGAATCGATGAGCAC
>CAYVIY010000093.1:0-381 GCA_964451765.1 Candidatus Undinarchaeota archaeon | reverse complement strand
ATTCACATTCGACGCTTCGATCCATTTCCCATAGTGAAATTTTATTCCGCTTCCTTTAAACTTTTTGAACACACCTTCCAGCCACTCTGGAGGATCAACTTTCAACATTTCCACCTTTTTCGGGTTGTAGAACCCTACTGCAAAGTACCTGTCCCCGAATATACTTTTCATTTTTTCAGCTTTTGAAGTTATGACTGTCCAGATTCCTCCTACCTTGTTTCCGCATTCGAAACTCACTTCCCACAGCCAGCTCGGTTTCATGTGACCACCTTCTTGAACGATGTGGCGTAAACTTCCGGCGGGAGCACGTTTATGAACATCCCGCTACCCAGCTCGAATCCCGCGAACTTCGTTACCCTCGGGTATATCTCTATGTGAAAG
>CAYVIY010000092.1:0-2660 GCA_964451765.1 Candidatus Undinarchaeota archaeon | reverse complement strand
CCCCTGGCTTGAGCGGAAAGGGAACTATCTGCAGCGTATGTCCCTCCCTGCTTATCCTGAGAACTTTTTTTCTCCGCCCTACCACAGTCCCACCTTTTCCCTGACGCCTTCCACATCCCTGAAAACTTCAAGGGGGAGCCTGCCTTCAACAAGTGCCCTGAAAACTCCACGATCGTACGGAATTTTTCCCAGCACGTCCTCCTCGCTCTCCACTTTCCGGCTGATCTTTTCATTCAGGTTCCACTTATTTATCACAACGCCGTACTTTATCCCGAAGTGCTCTGCAAGCCTTTTCACCCCTTCCATCGCCTGCACGGAAGGGAGAGTTGGCTCGATCACGATTATGACGTAATCTGCATCCTGCAGTGCGGCAGTTGTTGCACATCCAAGCCCCGCAGGAGCATCTCTGATTTCCAGACCGTGATCGATGCGAGAAGCGACCTTCTTCATCTCGTGAACGATTTTTCCCGAACCCGTCTCTCCCGGGCGGAGCTTTGCGGACAGCACCCTGCCGTTTATGCGAATCCAGCCCGTCAGGACCTTTTCCATTCTCACCTTATCCGGTTCCCTGATCCTGCAAAGCCCGCAACCGTGGCACATCGCTCCTATCACCTTCCCGTCCCGGATAGCCCCGAACGGACAGACCGTGCTCAATCCGCTCCCCCTGGCTTTCTCACTCAAATAAAGCGGAATTTCCCTCTCCCAGCTGTCAATTCCGAGCCAGGCGTGAAGACTGGGATTGTCCGCATCACAGTCAAGCGCCAGAGCCTTCTCTCCCGAAAGCCAGAACAGGTAAGCAGAAAGCAGGGACTTTCCCACGCCCCCTTTCCCTGAAGCGACCGCGACTTTCATTCGAGACCCCCCAGATAATCAACCAGCTTTCCCCGGGCGTACGCCCTTGCAAGATCGTCCGAAAACTCTATTTTCTCAACAATTTTCAACCCTTTTTCCCTGCAAAACTCCTCAATCTTTCCGTAAATCCCGTTAGGCTCGTATCTGTTCACCACCACATCGGGCTTCCTGCCAACCTCCAGAGCCGTTTCAACAGCCACCTTCAGTCCGCTGAACCCCAGCGGAGTGGGCTCCGTCACCACTATCACCCTGTCAGCTTCAACCATCTGACCGATCACATTGCAGTGTATCCCTGCGGGACAGTCCAGTATCATGTCGCTCGAGATGTCACGCGCAACTGCAATCATTTCCTGAACGATCGGGCGGGCTTCACCCTCCATCAGTTTCCCCGTGACCAGCCTCGCGCCCGGATTGTAGTAAACTTCTCCCACTTTCTCCTTTTCCATCTTTATCGCGCCGAAAGGGCAGACCTCCGCACAGACAGCGCATCTCTCGCACAAATCGTACAGAAAGCGGGGATACCCTTCCCTGTCAAGAAATATGGCATTGAACCTGCAGTTCTGGGCACATATCCCGCACCTTTTACACTTTTCTTTCAAAAGAACGGGCTTCCCCACGAAAACATCACTCACCTTCTCGCCGACATCGACCCCCATCAACAGGTGCAGGGAGGAACTCTCAACATCCGTATCAACCAGCAGGCTGCCCGTCCTTCGGGCAAGCAGAAGAGCGTACGTGCTCTTACCCGTCCCTCCTTTCCCTCCACAAACAGCGGTTATCATAGCTTCACCCTTGTCGGCTCGGCAGCTTCTTTCAGTTTTCCGTCCCGCAGGTCCTTCAGCACCTTTGGTATCCTTCCTTTCCCCCTGAACACAACCACGCCACTCCCTTTGAGTGCACTGTACGCTATAAATCCTATCTCATCAGCAACAACAGCATTGACCCCCAGCCCTGTCAGATACCTTGCCACGGCCGCTCCCCTCCGCACCTCCTTGCTCACGAACGGGTTCTCGACCGTTTTTCTGCTTCCTGTTTTCAGATCAACTATGAGAAACTTCTCAGCCGTTGAAAAGTTCTCCGAAACGTTCCCTCCATCGCGTGGAATCGCCACGACAAGCTTACCAGTGTCGATTTCGGGCAGAACAAACACCTCGCACACGTTTTCAACCCGCGATTTCACCTCGCTTTCAACTTTCTCGCGAACCAGCTCGAACTCCCGCATACTCGAACCTGGCGATGCCACCATTCTGATCTCAACGAAATAGCAGGGTCCTGCTTTCCTCACCCGAACCTCGCGGACCTTCCCAAGCCTGCCAGCTATCCCCACTATTTCAGAATGAAGTTTCCTGCTCGGGTTTATGTCAAGCAAGCTGACAATGGAATCTCTGAACCCTTCCAGGGAGGATAAAATGACCAGAGTTCCAACCAGAACCACAAAAGCGTGCTGGAGGATCGAAAACCCGGAAAGCAACAGAACAAGGACGCCACCCGCGGATATCAGGGAATCCGCGATCTTCTCGACACCGACCACCTCAATGGCTTTCAATCCGGATTTCCTCCCCAGTTCTATGTTGTAAACAGCCATAAACCCGGAAAGTATGGCGGATAACAGCTCAACAGCCACGGCAACGGGAGATGACGCCCGGGGGGTGCTGCCGAACCGAAAAATCTCAAAGGACGTGTAGGCAAGAAAGATGGATAGAAACAGGAGGAGCAGGCTCTCAAATTTGTAATATCCGTAAGGAAAAGTTTCGTCTCTTTTCCTGTTAAGCACAGCAACGATCAGAAGCAACGTGAGGTAAGGAAAC
>CAYVIY010000091.1:0-2664 GCA_964451765.1 Candidatus Undinarchaeota archaeon | reverse complement strand
TTCTATTTCCTTTTGCAGCCCTCTTATCTGCTCTTCTGCAATTCTTTTTTCTTCGGGTGAGAGCTTGTACGGTTCCCCTCTCCCTCCCATTCCTATGTTTGCCCTTCTCTCTCCTTCTTTAGCTATTCTCTTCATACTCGCAAATACCTTTCCTCCCACAATATACGCCCGGATGTCCTCACCCGCCCCTTTTATGAATTCCTCCGCAAATATTGGCTCCTTGAATCGCTCGAGGGCATCGATTATGCTCAGTGCGGATGGTTTTGAGTCTGCGAACATGACCCCTGCTCCGTGCGACCCGTAAAGCAGCTTCAGAACCAGCGGAAACCCCACCTCTTCCAGAACTTTCTCCAGAAC
Organism: Candidatus Undinarchaeota archaeon; assembly: GCA_964451765.1. Taxonomy (GTDB): domain Archaea; phylum SpSt-1190; class SpSt-1190; order SpSt-1190; family SpSt-1190; genus CAYVIY01. The sequence continues at coordinate 2,307 of CAYVIY010000091.1, read as the reverse complement.
GTCCCTTTTCAGGGAGAGGTAAGTTCCCGGGACGGGAACTTCCCGTTCAACCAGCGCTGCCAGAGTGAGGAACTTGTTGTGGGAAACTATGACGGAGTCTGGTCGTATTGGTAGGGGCTTGCCCGCATCTCTGAGCAGGTAAAGAACATTTGTTCCGAACGTCTTGTATGACCTCGGGACCCGTGGGAGAATGGCATCGTAGTCCAGCAGGCTTTTGTTCTTGTACCTTATGTCAAATCCATCGCTGTTGACGGATATGACCAGCTGAGGGATCGAGAAGTAGCTCACGCTATCAAACTGCTTCTTTGCTTCCTCCATAAGGCGAAGCTCGTTATAACCTCTTTTTAGGGGACCTATTATTGCTAATTTCATCTCCAAGCCACCTCAGGGCGTTTACAAATCCTTCCACGAACGTTCTGGTTGCACTTTCTATAGCGTCCAGAAAACTGAACTCGGGAACGAGCTGGACGAGTTCCGCGGCTATTATCGACCCGAGATCCCGCCCTGCCACTTTTTTGAATGTTTTGAAGGGAGGAAGAAGGCGGACGTTGCTTACGTAGTACTTCTTTCCCTTCTTAAGCATGAAAACTGTGATGAAGTCCGAATTTACAGCTTTTCTTACATTCTGCGCTATTTCCTTCGCGCGATCATCCGGAACCGTTGCTCTCCTGTTCTCTTCGATCTTTTCGTACGCCACGACTTCCGTGGGAGTTGCGAAGGCGATTATCGAGCTGTCAACCTTGATGGGCTTTTGTGCAGTTATCATATTGCCCGGGGAAAACAGGGAAAGCACGTTTTTCAGTGTTTCTTCCTTGCTGACGTAAATCGCTTTTTCAGAGGGTGGAACGATGATGACTGGTAGCTTAAGCTCTTTCAGGATGACTTCCGCCGCGACATCCTGTGAGATCGCATATATCTTCCGTATGGGAATCCCCTCGCGTGAGAGAATCCTGAAAAGAACAGGTCTCTGCCAGAAGTAGAACAGGGAATCAACTGAAATCGAAGTTTTGACTCCCTGCTGGTTCAGTACCCGGGTGAGGGTGTAGTAAAACTCCTTTTTTGAGCTGTCTGCAAGGATCAGTGCGTAGGAGAACGTTGAGAGATCAACCTTCCCGAAAAGTGCCTTGTTGTCTTCTCCCGAAAAGAGCGTTATTTTCTCGGGAGGTGCAAAAACCACCGTGGAGAACTTTTTCTGGAGGTGCGGCAGAACGTGCTCCTTCACCTCTTCAGGACCCACCACCAGAATCTTGGATGAGGAAACCATCTGGTGGAAATTGTTCTGGAAGTTTAAATGCTTTTATCGACAACCTTTTAATTGAGGAACGACTGAATTCAAGGTTTGGTTTACCAATTTACAGCACGCACACGGGCCGGTAGTCCAGCTGGAAGGACGTCGCCTTGGCATGGCGGAGGTCGGGGGTTCGAATCCCCCCCGGTCCAGATATTCTTACACAACAGCCGAACGCATGCCGTGGAGACCTGCGGTTCTAGGACTCGCAGCGAGGGAGGTTTCACTCTCAAATAGCTTTGCATGGTGCTGCCGGAGGCAGCACTTTTGGTCAAGCTTTGTCAAAGTTGAGCGGGCCCGGTGGGCTTTGAACCCACGACCACCAGGTGTCTCCCGGTCATCAAATCCCTAACACCCGGTAAGAGCCTGGCGCTCTACCAAGCTAAGCTACGGGCCCATCAACCTAACAATAGATTTTCCTATTTTAAAAAGTTGTTGGCTCTGTTCTCTGACCAGTATAGATTATTCACATCTTTCTTGAGTTTTTCAATTCGGTCATACACTTCAAGGAGTGAATAAAGAGAGGACATTTCTCCCAGGTGCTCCAGTGCAGCTTTTCCGGTTTCCTTTTTTGCGCTTAAGTTCCTGTCGAGGTACTCCAGTGCATACGCGCCTGCCAGGGATAATCCGAAAAGGAAGGTCAGCCCACCCGTACCGCATCCCAACCAGAGTTATCACCGAACCGAATAACATCCCGATAATGTCGCTGATGTTCATGCCCAGATACGTACTTAATCTGGAAATTTTTGTTTTGCGTTTTTCATCAGCCTCCCCTATTTTCCTTTCGATCTCCTGTTTTGGGTATGCCCGCATAAACTCGTAAACGCTTTCGAGCACTTTCTTAGGATACCAAACGGCCCCGTAAGCTCTAGGATCATCATAAACAATCCTTTCGATTTTTTCGTATTCCTCATCCGTGGCTCCGTACATTTTCATAAGTTCCTTCACGCTTATGGACTTGAGAAGGGGTTTTATGTCCAGAGGTTCGCCTTCGTGTTTCAGGTGCACCAGTTCGATGC
>CAYVIY010000090.1:0-2720 GCA_964451765.1 Candidatus Undinarchaeota archaeon | reverse complement strand
CATGACTGCCGAGGCCGCGTACACCAAGCTCATGTGGGTTCTCGGACATACAGACGACCTTGATGAGGTGGGCAGGCTGATGCTGAAAAATCTAAAAGGAGAAATAAGTAAAAGAACGACCGTCCTTTAGGCAGGACAGTCTTCCCTGTACTCCTGGGTCGATATACCCGATGCGAAGAGCTTTATTGTTATGGTCTGGCTGGAAGAGCTGCAGAATGATGTGTACAGCTTTGTCGTGTTGCAGTCCTTTGTTCCTGTGGCGGGAACGTTGCAGTCCCCGAGCGTTATGTACTCCTCTCCGCTCGGTCCGGATATCAGGGCGTTGGTGACGTTCGTTGCGGAATCACCTGCATTATTCACTATGAGGTGCAGGTAATTTCCTGTTTCCTTGTAGATGCTTGCCAGACTTATTGCGACTCCCGTTTGCTGTTCCACCTGTTCACTTATCTTCTCTTCGGTCTTTCCTCCGACCAGAGCACTCTGTCTCTGGTACCACACCCAGGCACCGCCAACTGCGGCAACTGCCATAAGCAGCAGCAACACGGTGGCTATGACCGGGCTGAGTCCGCGCATACAAAGAAGGGAAAGAGCGGCTATTTATGCTTATCCGGGGCAGTCCTCAGTGTACACGGGTGTGGCTATTCCACTGACGAAAAGCTGGATCTTTATCGTCTGTCCGCTGGAGCAGATGCTGCTGACTGTGTGTTTTGTGGTGAACGAAGTTGACGAGCCTGCCGGAACCGTCAGCGAAACGCTGGTGTTTGTGAAGTAAGTCCCCGTGCTGTTCCGTATTTTGTAACCCGTTACGGTCGCGCTTTTGCTTGATGGGTTGCTGATTATCATTGCGAGGTAACTGCCACTGCTGTACACCCCGCTGAGGACTATCTGTGCGGCTGTCTCCCTGGAAACTTCCTGAGTCAGCCTCTGTTCGCTTGAGGTCTGTATGGTGCTTTGCTGTCGCTGGTACCAGACCCAGACCCCTCCGACCGCGGCAACAACGAAAAGAAGCAGCAGTATCGTGGCTATGACGGGACTTATACCGCGCATATAAAAAGAAAGAAAAGTGGCTATTTATGCTTATTCTATGACAGTCCCTACTTCTTTTGTCACGCCGCCTTCAAAGTAAAATTTCACGTATATCGTGTCCCCGCTGCTCAGGCCGCTTGCCGTCTGGCTGCATGTCAGGGAAGTTACATCGTTGGACTTGATGGTTGTTGAGGAAGTGCAGGTATAATATGTTGAGGAGCTCTGGGACGTTCTGTACTTCACGGAAGTGACCGTTACGTTGGTGTCCGCCTGGTTACCCACATCAATTATAAGGTTTCCCCCGCTCAGGTACGCCATGTCCACGTATATGAGCGAAGCGTGGGCGCCCCTCTGGACTGACTGAACCCCCGCTTCTCCTCCAGTCTGCGCACTGCTCTGCATCTTCTGGTACCACGTCCAGGCACCGCCAACTGCAGCCACGGACATCAGCAGGAGAAGAACCGTTGCTATGACCGGACTTATCCCTTTCATACAAAATAACCCCGGTACTTCTATATATTGAATTCGGGAAAATAAAAAAAGAAATCACTCCGTGACGACCTGAATTTCCTTGGTGATCGCGTTGGAGTAGATCTTTGCCTTCACCGTGCTTCCAGATGAGGGTGCCGTTACGGATGTGCAGTTGACGTTGAGGAAGTTTCCAGAAGATATTGCGTAACTCGCAGAGTTTCCCTGGAATGTTGTGTTGCAGTCTGTGTACCCGGAACCTGTGTCCACTTTCAGACCTGTTATAGTGACTGTCTCTGGACCCTGGTTCCCCAGAATCAAGTACAGTTTTCCTCCGCTGGAGTATGCTCTGTCTATGAACAGATACTGGATCCCTGTTCCTGCTTTTATCTTGTAAACTCCAGCCTCTCCTCCAGTCTGCGCACTGCTCTGCATCTTCTGGTACCACACCCAGGCACCGCCAACTGCGGCAACTGCCATAAGCAGCAGCAACACGGTGGCTATAACTGGACTTATACCGCGCATATTAGAAAGGAACCAAACAACTATTTATGTATAATCTTTTTACACTTAAAACTCCGGAGTTGAAAAATAATCTTTATTATCCCTCTCTCTCCTGTTTGCATGGTAAAGATCATATACTGGTTCAGCGAGATCGGGAAAGATGATGTTTCTGTTGCCGGGGGCAAGGGTGCGAACCTCGGGGAGATGTTTCAGGCAGGGTTTCCCGTTCCACCGGGGTTTGTGGTCGGGAGCAACGCTTACTTTGAGTTTCTGAAGGTCACTGGCCTGCGCGCGAAGATCGAAGACGCGCTCGCGGGGCTGAATGTGGATGAGACGGCAACCCTTGAGCAGGTTGCGAAAAAGGTGCAGGAACTGATAATCAGCGGGAAAATGCCCAAGAGCATGCAGGACGAGATTGTCAGCGCTTACGAGAAGATGGCGAAGGAGCTGGGAGAGGAGCCTCTGGTTGCTGTCCGCTCTTCCGCCACGGCGGAGGATCTGCCCAAAGCCAGCTTTGCGGGTCAACAGGCAACCTACCTGAACGTTAATAAAAAAACTCTCGTGGACGCTGTTAAAAAGTGCTGGGCAAGCCTGTTCACCGCCCGGGCGATATTTTACCGGACGAAGCAGGGTTTTGATCATATGAAGGTGGGAATCTCTGTTGTGGTTCAGAAAATGATCCAGAGCGAGGCGTCGGGGGTCATATTCACCACGCACCCGAC
>CAYVIY010000089.1:0-2735 GCA_964451765.1 Candidatus Undinarchaeota archaeon | reverse complement strand
GCCTGCATTCGTGCACGTCCTCTCCAGAGCGGCGGAGCACGATCTCAACAATTTCAGGGTAGTCCTGATTTCTCCCGTACAACCGCATAAGCTCGGCAACGCTGATTTCACCCTTCTCCGACACCATGGTAATCCCCGGACAGTTCATTGACAAGAAGTTCAACAGCGTAATTAACAGCTTCGCTTCTTATCGAATCTTTTTTCGTACTGACAAACTGATCCCCGTAAATAATATCATCCACGGGGTAAAGGACGGCAGCCACCCTGTCTGGAGAAATGCTGTTAAATACGTGATAAAGCTCACACTCTATCCCGGCAGGACGGAGGAAAAGAGCAGAACGTATGAACTCCTCATCCTCCAGAAGTATGTGCTCAACGGTCACCACAGGATCACCCTCGGGGATGCCTGCCTCCCCAGCAAACCCGCTAGAATCATAATAAATACTCCTTTTGGGAGTCAGCAACTCCCTGTACGTGCCGAAGCTGCCCGCACTCGAAACGGAAACAACAAAATCAACGTTTTTCACTCCTGCCACAACCTTTCCTGACAGATCACCGTAAGGATAAAAGTCAAAATAGATGAGATCCTTGTTTCCCACATCCGTCTTGAAAAACTTGAGATCCGTGCCGGGCAGGGCGTACTCCTCCCAGTGCTTTCTGTGCAGTTTCCTCTTCATACGGGAATACAGCGACTTGGGCCCCCAAGCCAGAATCTTTTTTGAATCTCCGAGAGAATCGTTGACGTAATCCACAAAGGGCTGAAATCCCTCGCCCGCCTCCCCCTCAAAGGGAACGTTCAAAACATCTGCGAGGAACCTGTACTTCTCTGCCAGGCCCTCTGAAGGGGTGGATATTTTCAGCTCCCTGCCAACGTACCTCGCAGAGCGAATCTGAAAGTGCGGAAGATCCGGCGTGTTTTCATCAGTGCGAGGTATGTCCCGCCTGACCGTTATTTTCTCCGCCTTCTCCGTCCACCAGAGATATTTCTGAAGCTCTGAAAACTGCTTTCTACTTAAAAAGTTGCGCAGAAAGGTGGACGAAGTAGCCACTACAAAATAACAGTTTCACACTTAAAAAACTACCGCAAAAACTCCTTCACAAACTCAAATATCGCATCGTGAGCCCCGAAAACCTCATAAAAGCTGTCCCCGTAAAAATCCGCCACGTCCGAAATTCTCTCCGCCCTTGCACGATTTAGATCCTCCGAAGAAAGGTCAGGGGGGTAGGGGCTGTAGAACTCCGTCCCTCTTATAACGCTGCTCGCGTGACTCCAGAGCAACTTTTTCACCTTCCTTCCGCTTATCTTTTCCATATCAAACCCCTTGGAGGAAAAGGAAGAGTGAATGTAAAACAGACCCTTTATCGTGACCCTTTTTCTGTCAAACTTTCGCAGATCGACATATCCGTATCCCGATCGGGTTGTCCCATCAAGAACGACACTTCCGTACTTCGCTGCCCTGCGGGAAAACGTGAAAGTCGTTGCGCCCCCTTCAAAAACCAGCTTCCCGCCCTTCAGGGAAAACACGGAGTTCTCGTTCGACAAGGGAATGAACCCGTTAAGAATCGCAAGATAAAGCAGGGTGCTCTTCCCGCTGTGCGGACCCCCCATCACCACAACTCCCTCTTTCCCGCTGGAAAAAACAACAGAATCCGAAAGCAGGATCCTGCCGGATTCCTCGTAAAGCCGGGAGAACACCTGCAGGAGGAAGAAGTACGGGTGCTCGTTCCTGTATGGCTCGGGATAGTCAGACCGTATAACAAACCTGCTCTTCCCTCTCTCCTCGACGATCACGCCCGGCCGCCCCAGCTTCCACACAATGGACGCGCGCGGATCCTCTCCCCCCACCTCAAAATCGGGCACGTACCTGCGGGAAAAATAATTCACGACCTGATCAGGGGTAACCTGCCCTTCTATGCTGATGCTTTCTCCCACTGAACCTACTATCACGTCACCACCTGTAGTACCCTCTTCTGTACTGGAACTGGGGGTACCCCCTGCCGTACCCGTAGTAGTACGTGTATGCGGACGAGCCGTACGGGGAAACCGGCTTTGACCGGGAAATGTACTTCCACAACCCCGTGAGGATGGCAAAACCTGTGAATATCAGCTCCTTGAAATCAAACAGGATGTTTAAAGGTGTGCTGTAAAACCAGTCTGCAAAAGCCTCAAGCGGGTTGGGCGTCTTCACAATGACTGTCATTTCCCCTGCCTTCAAATCAACACCTCTATCTGTTTTTGCAAGAACCTCCACCTTTTTTGCCCCGCTTTCCAGCGCTTTCATGGTAACGTAAGTTTCCCTCTTCTCCCCCGGCTGCAGGAATATTCTTTCACCCCCTCCAACAGATATTCCCTTCGCTGTCAGATCCAGATTCACAACAACGGGAACGTTGCCCGTATTCTCCGCGAATATTTTGAAAACTTTTTCCTCCCCGACCTTGAGAACGGGAGCCCTGTCATACTCGATTTTGACATCACACTTGCAGTCCGCGCTGTTGCTGCAGTTCTCCCCCACTGCAAAATCACACACGCCGTTACCTGCACAGTCCTGAAGGGAGCAGTCCTGTGGGCAGGCGGAACACTCCCCTTTCTCACAGACTCCGTTACCGCAAGCGGTCGGAACGCACCCCCAGGAATCCGCGAGGGAAGATTCTGGCCTGCAAACCTTCAGCCCGCACTCACAATCCGGGCTGTTCTTGCAGTTCTCTCCAACAGGAACGTCACAAACCCCGTTACC
>CAYVIY010000088.1:0-2771 GCA_964451765.1 Candidatus Undinarchaeota archaeon | reverse complement strand
GTATATGAGTCCGCTCACATACAGACTACTCAACATTGGGGAACTGGAACCTACAGTAGAAGATGGTGAAAAAAAGAGATCGGAAAAAGGGATGGAACCGGATTCTGAAGGATACCTGACAGATTCTGGAGTGGATTCAAAAGAAAGAGAAAAATCATTAAGAGGACTTCTCGGTGAAGAAACTCCTCGTAAGAGAACATACCGTAGAAGTGGTGGCGGTCCCCATTCCGAAGGATACTTGAATAGATTTAAGAGATGGTTTACGGAAAAGTTGCGGAGCTGGGGAGAAATAGACACTGAAAAGAAGATTGCAAAGATAAAGCACAAGCAGCTGAGGGCAAGACTGCAGGAGCTCTACGAAAATGGCGACAGGGAAGGAGTGAAAAACTTCTTCTTCGATATCGCGGAGAAATATGCAGAAGACATAGAAGGCCGGGTTGATGAAAGCGTGTACAAAGCTCTTGACAAAAAAATAAAGGACAAAGACATGAACGGAGTGCTCAGCCTGGTGTCCAGCATAAAAGCCGGCAGGAGAGCTAGCTACACGGTTCCGATGGCAGCATTGGGTTCGGTGGTGCCTGCTCTGGCTCTCGGACCTTTCGGTCTCCTGCTGGGTGGAATAAGCGCCCTGACATACGGGGGGTACGGGCTGAAAAACGCGTACGGGTGGCACAAGGTCGGCTACATGGAAGAAGCGATGGAAGCGGCAAAGTACGCATACATCTCAATAGTTCCCACATCATCAGAGTAAAGTCACTAAAAGCAGGGACATTGCGATCCCGCTGTAAGCCAGCAGGGTGGGGGAAGCGGCAAAAAGGAAAGCAGTTGCCGCACCCAGGGCGTACACCACCTGACGGAACGCCATGCATTCTATCCCTTTCAACCCGAGATCAGCCTGCAAAGCCAGCACGAGCGACATTATTATCGTCCCTATTGAATTTATGAACGCCAGCGCGAGCATGAGCCCGTAAACTGATCCGTAATTCAGCATGTAGAGGAAGAAAGGGGGGAAAAGGATTGCAAAAGCCCTTATCGCTTCCTTCCTCCCTCCAAACTCGTCGGTCAGGTGACCGAGCAGGTACGATAGCAGGGCGGACACTATGGAAGACGCGGCTATGAAAGCGCCAAGCGAAGCTGGCTTGCTGAGCCCCGTCTCGAAGAGTATTATCCCCTGAAGCGACCCGAATATGTTGAGGAAGGCGACCACGTACTGAATCAAGAATATTTTGTGCAGCTTGAACCCGCGGGAATACGAAAAATCAGACAGCAGGGGAAAGATGGAAAGCAGGAGAACGAAGAGCCCGTAGTAAACCGAAACCTGCCTGTGAGTGTACGTGGAGAGCAGGTTCCCCCAGAGAAGGGCAACCGCAAATGAAACGAGTGTCGCTATCGAATTTACAAACCCCGACCTCTTCCCGTGGCCCGGACCCATCATGAAGTGGGCGGTCAGAACAGTCCAGAAACTCCCTATGGACATCCCCATGAAAAAACTCCCCAGAAACGGAACGTGAGGGAAAATGAAGTACCCCGCAGCCGCGAAGGCAAACACGAGCCTGAACACCTTTCTCGGCCATCTGGCTGCGAGCAACGCGCCAAACGCGCTCCCCAGCCAGAGAATTATGCTGGACAGTATAAAAAGATGAATCCCGCGCGGAGCGAGATAGGTCAGGCGGAATCCGTAAGAGAAGTACACCGCAAGCCCGTAAACCGGGAGCAACATCACGGGGGAGAGGTACACACAAATGAACGGGGAGGCCGTGCAATTAAACTTTTCTAAATCCCTTTCACTCTGGTCGGCTCGTCTGCACCTTTGTTCCTCACCAGCCTGTAAGCCCTCCCCGTGGCCGCCTTCTCCATCTCGTCGTCGTGCGTGATGAGCAGCACCTGATCCAGCACCTCAGGTATTCCCTCTGCAAGCACCTCAGTCAGGCGCTCTATCCCGTTGCTGTCGAGGTTGTGGGTTGGCTCGTCAAGCAGGAGTATTCCTATGTTCGTCAGGGATCTGGCAAAAGCTATGCGCAGTGCAAGGGCCGCCAGCGTCCTTTCCCCACCACTGGCAACACCATCCACGTTCACCCAGCCTCCAGACTCCCTGAGCTGAAGGACGTAGTCGCCCGCTTTCCTGCCTTCCCCCTCTATCTTCACCCGAACTCCACTGTAATCCCCGTAGGGATAAAGTCTGCTCCAGACGTCATCAAGGACAGAGTTAATCACGTCAACGAAGTCCCTGCGAACAGCTATCTGCACATCGTCCAGAGCGTTCAGCAGCACTGCAAGATTTTCCAGCGCCTTTTCATCTCTCTCAACCGTCCTGCGAGCCTCCTCAATCTCGCGGATCCTTCTCGAAAGCTCATCAATCAGCCTGCGCTTGTCCCGTATCCTGGCGGGCAGCTGCCCCGCGCGGGCATTGAGGTCCGAAACTTCAGCTATGAGCCCGTTGAGGCGGGCCTTGAGATTCCCGTGGCGGGAAGGATCATACTTAATTTGATCAAGCCGTTCCCTGAATGCGTTCATTTTACTTTCAAGCAGGGCAATGGACTTCAGCTTTTCTTCCCTCTCAACAGCTTTCTCCAGCTCCCTCTTCCTCTTTTCAAGCTCCCTGACCCGCTTTTCAAGCTCAGTCACGTCCAGCCCGCTGATCTCTGCCTCAATTTCTTTCAGCCTTTTCTCGACTTCAGGCTTCTTTTTCAACAGGCTTTTCGCCAGCTCAACAGTCCTGCGGACTTTTTCGGCTTCAGCCTGCTTCCTTTCAAGCTCTTCCAGCTTTCTTT
>CAYVIY010000087.1:0-2806 GCA_964451765.1 Candidatus Undinarchaeota archaeon | reverse complement strand
GAAAAGTATGGTCCCCGGGAAGTTCCGGGCAGGAGGTCAGAGTGCCGCGAGGTTCGAGCGGGTCCGCGAAGCCCTCGCAAAAGACTTTTACAAGAGAGTCGGGGAACTGATCCGGGAAAACCTGCTGGAAACAAAAGGCATCCTACTCGGGGGGCCGGGCCCGACAAAGGAAGAGTTCTACAACACGCTACCTGCTGATGTGAAGAGCAAAATACTGGCGGTCAAAGACACGGGATACAGCGACGAGTACGGGCTGCGGGAACTGGTCGAAAAGAGCGAGGAGATCCTGGCAAAGACCGAAATGATGCACGAAAAGAAGCTGATTGACGAGTTCTTCAGAAGAATCGCAAAGGGGGAGCCAGTCGCTTACGGGAAGGAAGAGGTTGAAAACGCACTCTACGCCGGATCCGCAGAGAAAGTTCTGCTGAGCGAAAGCCTGCCAAAAGAGGTAATTGACAGCACGGTCGAGCTCGCGGAAAGCAACAATGCAGAGGTCGAGTTCATAAGCACCGAAACGAACGAGGGAAAGGAGTTTGCGGCGATGGGAGGGATCGGGGCACTTTTGAGATACTAAATTTTATAATTACAAAGTAGTATATGAGATGTGGACAGCAAGAGGTGCTACCTTTTCGAGGAAGCGTCCGAAAAACTTTTCGGAAAGAGGACGGACGGATCGTACCGCGTGAACAAAGGGCTGTACTTCCCTCTCGGGGAGTACGACCCCGCGAGGGACGTGGTCGAGGTTAAGGAAGAGACACCGGAGGTAATCTACCACGAGCTGATGCACCGGAACATACATTACACGATGCAGGAAGTTGGGAGAGAAGAAATCCCGGTAGGATTGAACGAAGCCCTCGCAACCCTCGGGAGTGCAATGGTTCAGGTATATTCTGAAAATGGCAAGGAAGTCGATCCCTGGGAAATATTTGAACAGGTTAAAGAGGAAGCGTATAACTATGCTGGCTGGGCTGATCCTGAAGAAGGTCCTCGTCAGAGGAGAGCCTTACTCTATGAAACTGCGGCAGGACTTGCCCTCTTTGCACTCTCTCTCCCGTGGATAAACTCCCACAATGTATATGCCCAGCTGGGGTCACTGGCTCTGAGCACTCTGGGACTCACGCTGTGGCTCTCGGAAGCCTCAACTCTGTGCGTGATAAAAGAGTCGCAGCACGCAGGCAGAATGCTTGTGCAGGATATGGAAGAGATGAGGGAGACATACAGCTTTGAAGAGGCATACAGGGAAGTCCTGAAAAATGCTGACAGGTATTATCTCATTTAGTTGCCCCTTTCAGCGTGCCGCTTATTTTTTTCACCCGGAACTGCCATCTCAGGGCGAGAGCCCCCCTGACCTTATCCACCCACTTCCTGTCGCAGGCTATCACTCCGTTCAACAGTTTGAACTCAGAACGCGCGAGCCCGATCTCCCCCAGAACTTTAGCAACCTGCCTGTAAACCTCCCTGTCATCCGGCTTTTTTTCCATCCATTCAACAACAATGTATCTCACTCCAGCACCTCCACACCCCAGACTTCCTGCTTCCTCCTCCCTTCGTTCCTTTTCAGAATCTGCGCGGGGAAGCGGCTCACGGCTTTCCGGGCGTAATCCGGTTTCAGTCCGAGCAGCACGCCTATAGCTGCGAGGTCCCTCCCGCTCCGGATCTCCGCGGGCGAGCCAGCACCTGAACACAGCAGCAGGGTTCCACCAAGATCCTGAACGAGCAGAACGTTCCGTCGGGTTCGACGCAGCAGCTTCTGCTTCAGGCTGAAAACGGGTGCGAGGGGAACAGCCAGTGCAGTCTCATACCTCTTTGCCATCCGGACTATCCGCTTGCTCAGCCGCAGGTCGGGATGCACGATGAAGAAGTCGTAATGCGTGTCTGTGAGCATCTGATTCAGCTGGGCTCTTCCTGAGGGAATGCCCGCGACAAAATCAACGCCCTTCCGGGCTGCCCGGACCTTCTTGTGGTCGTTGCTGACGAGCAGGCTGTGGTGACCCGGAGCTATCTTTATGCCGAGCCAGTCCGCAACAGCCACCTTCTCCGGGTCCTGTCCGCCCGCGTACACGTCAATGAACTCCACACAACAATTATTCCTGCTCAATAAAATATTACCTGTCCACCACCTTTTTCCCCCTCTCGGAAGGAATGACCCTGATCTTTGCCCCTTCAAACTCCTTTTTTATGCCCTTTCCCTTGAGCAGTCTGTCAAGAAAAACGGCAAGCGCTGCGATCTCACTGTGGGGCTGGTTCCCCACGGAAACGTTATAGTCTGCAAGCTCGTACATCTCAGGAGGAACCTTCTCGGAGCCAACAACAATGAGCAGGTCCTCTTCGGGATCGATCTTTTTTACAGCCTCCCCGACAGGGATACCGTACATTGTCAAGTGGACAACTTTCCCCCTTTTTTTCCACTCCTTTATGAATTTTCTCCAGTCCTGCTCATATCTCGCGAAAAACTTTCCGCCCCACCTGTCCCGGACATCCTCGATCGTCTTTATCGGAACTGAGGGGTCTTCTCCGCTTATCACGATCCCATCAGCTCCGAAAGCCCGCGCAACAAGTCCAACGTGAGTTGTAACTCTCTTATCGCGGCTGATCCTGTGACCGTACCTGAGCACGACTATCACGGAAAGTCCTGAAAAGGAGAATTAAAAGGGTGACTCAAATGAACTTCTTCGCGATGAAGCTCCCCACGGAAGGCATTTTCATGTGAGGTTCGTACTCCCCCTTCCTCAGCTTTTCCAGAATTTCCTCCCAGCTGTCCGTCTCCTCGAAGGAGTTGTAATAATCCCCTATCTGATGAATGGAA
>CAYVIY010000086.1:0-2825 GCA_964451765.1 Candidatus Undinarchaeota archaeon | reverse complement strand
GATTTTGAGGGCAAGTGTGGGGATTCGGGACCCAATTGTGATTACTTTCGGGGATACCTCGTTATATTTCTTATGTTCTGGATGGCATTCAACGTGGTGGCAGAAATTAATCCTTATGTATCTTTTCTGTTTGCCTTCATTCTTTCCGGTTGGCTTTTCAACGCGGTTCCAGATCTGTTCTCCATAGAAAATTCAGGGGTTCTGTTCAGATATGCCTTTTCGGCTATGATGGCTTTTGTCCTGTTTGATTACCTTTTCAAGTTTTTCTGGGGGATTTCAAAGCGCACGAGGGACCTGCTCGTTCTATCGACGAGCCTTATTGCTGTATTTTTCCTGAATGTGGGCAACCTGTGGAGTCAGGTCGAGAACTGGATAATGAATTTGAGCACCAGCGGGTTTCTCGGGTTTCTGGTTTTTATGGTCCTGATGCGTATTTTCAGCACGTACATAAATATAGTCAGGATGAGCGGGAAAGAAATGAACAAGCAGTTGGAGAAGCGGAAACTCCGGGCGGGCATTGAAAAGGATGTTCGAGATAGTTTGGGTATTCGATCAGGTGATAAATGATGCTGGGGCTGATCTCTTCTGCTTTGAGTGTGCTGTACCTTGTCATGTTTTTTGATGTCATAGTAAGGGGTGGAAAGGAAATAATTCGCAAGCACTCCGTCTTGGAAGGGAAACTGCTGTTTCTTATCTTTTCATTTTTCGTGTATTACAAGCACTTCCATTTCGGGATTCCTTTCTGGGATGCCGTGTTCACGCAGCCAGTAAACAATGCTCTTGGGATGTTTGACGCCTTTTTGAAGGTTGTTTCCGCTGGAAAGCTGTCCATTTCTCCCCCCAACGGTTACGTGGTGATATTTGAGAACCTCCTACCTGCGAGCTTTGTGTATTACTTCATAGATTACTGGTTCTCCTATGCTTTTATGGACAAGCGTATCAGTAAAATGGTTTCCCTTTTTGCGGTGTTCATTTTTCTCTCTCAGGGGTACTCCCTCGGTTTGATATCGAGTATGCTGGTCCCCGTGTTTTTTCCGATTTTCGGGATACCCCTTCTGGAGATGACCTTCAACACGATTCCAATTCCTGATTTTCTTACGTCTGCGGGTATGTTCGGGAGGGGTAATCTTGCCGGGGTTGTTGAATGGACTCCTGTCCTATTTCTCGCTGTGATTGCCCTTTTCTTTTTTGTGCTGATCTACTTTGCCAGCAAGAGCATCATAAACACAGATAAGAAGAACGATCTGCTTCAGGTTCTGATTCTTCTGGTTTTCATAGGTATTGCGTACGTCGGGATGACCCAAAACGGAACGTACCTCCAGATGGTGGGATTTGTGTTTGTTGCATCTCTTCTCGGTCTGCTTGGAGATGTGATGGTTCTTCTCTCGATCCTGCTATTTTCCAGCACCCTATTTGAAGCCAGGTAAAAAGGCATTTAATTGGGTCCGTGTTCTAATCCGGTGCTGAAGTTCATCGACAGGGAAGCGGAGCTGTGGCAGATCTACGAGTTTCTGCGCAACCCTCCGAACTATGTGCTGTTTGTTTACGGCCCGAAGTCGAGCGGGAAGAGCACGCTGATGATGAAACTCTCCCGGGAGCTTGGAAACGTTGTTTACTACGATTTCCGCGCCAGGTCCCCCAGGGGGATCGCCGATGCCCTGGCTGTGGAGAAGCCGGGGACGGTTGCGAGGTTTCGCAGGTGGATACGGTCCGTGCTGACAAAGAGAAAAGTTTACAGCGGGCTGGAAGTTGATTCCAGCATTTTGAGCAGGGTGAAGGAGGGGAAAATGGACCCTTTCCTCCCGCTCATACCTGCCATAAAAAAAATGCGCTACCCCGTGCTGATACTCGATGAGATTCAGGCTCTGACCTATTCAGGAATAGAAAAGAGGGACATTTCAGCTGTTCTGAACTTTCTGGTCACGGTTACCAAGAGGATGCACCTCACCCACGCCATCGTGGTCACGAGTGACTGCATCTTCATAGAGAACGCTGTCCGGCTTGCCTCCCTGGAAGAGGCGGCGGAGTTCATGTATGTCGGTGATCTGGAGAAGAGCAGCGTGATCAAGTGGTTCCGCTCCGAGGGGATGAGCGCCGCCCAGGCCAGGCGGGTGTGGGAGGTTGTTGGGGGTAGACCCTACGAGCTGTGGGTGGTTCTCCAGTCATTCAGGGCTTCGGGCGGGCTGGAGGTTCTGGACAGGATTGTTGCCCGAAAGAAAGCCAGAATAGAGCTCCTGGTCGGGAATGAGAAAAAGTACAGGAAGGATGTAGAGAAGCTGGCAAAGAAAACTGTGGTGAGGGCGAGGGAGTTCAGCAGGGATGCTCTCGAGTGGCTCATAAGAAACGAAATAGCTTTCTTCGATCCTGTTGAAGGGACCGTTTACCCCCTGAGCAAGAGCACGCAGATCGCTATTGAGCAGCTTTACAGCTGAAACAGCCTGACGACTTCCTCCGGGGACAGCTCCCGGACCTTTTTGCTCACCCCTGCGGGTGGGTACCCCGCAAGCTTAAGCGCGTTGTCAACCGTTTTGTTGCGGTAGCTGAAGAGGTCACGTATGAACCTTTCCAGCTCTGCCCAGTTCCGGGGTCTTTTCAGGGGGGTGAGACGGACAACGGAGAGGGAGACCTTCGGTCGGGGCCTGAAGACTTCAGGGGGAAAAGTTTTCAGCACTTCTATCTCAAAGAGGAGCTGGGCTGAGACGCTCAGCCTGCCGTAGTTGCTGCTCCCGGGACCCGCCACCATCCTTTCTGCGAATTCCTTTTGCAGTCCCAGAACGGCAGGTCTGTCTATCCTGAAGAGAACGGGAGAGGATATGTTGAAAGGG
>CAYVIY010000085.1:0-2836 GCA_964451765.1 Candidatus Undinarchaeota archaeon | reverse complement strand
GCATTCCCCTCGTGTGAATCTGCAGTATCTCCTTCCGCCCCTTCCTGTCTGGAACTCCTATTTCAATCTCCCTGTCAAACCTGCCGGGTCTCCGGAGGGCGGGATCAACAGCGTCGGGTCTGTTGGTGGCTGCTATGACTATGACCTGTCCCCTACCTTTCAGACCGTCCATCAGGGTCAGGAGCTGACTGACGACCCTGCGCTCGACTTCACCGCTGACTTCGTCTCTCCGGGGAGCGATCGCATCTATTTCGTCTATGAACACGATAGCGGGCGAATTCTTTTCCGCCTCCTCAAATATCTCCCTGAGTCTGCGCTCGCTTTCCCCGTAATACTTGCTCATGATCTCCGGACCGTTTATGTTCAGGAAATACGCGTTGGCTTCATTTGCGACAGCCTTGGCAAGCAGGGTCTTGCCAGTGCCAGGGGGACCGTACAGAAGCACCCCTTTGGGAGGTTCTATGCCCAGCTTCCTGAAAAGTTCCGGATGCTTGAGAGGAAGCTCGACCATCTCCCTGATTTTCTTGATCTCCTCGTGCAAACCACCGATGTCCTCATAGGTGACATCAGGAACAGCTGTGTCACCCGGTTTCATCGGCTTTTCACTTATTTTGAACTCCGTCGCTTCAGTAACATAAACAACCCCTTTCGGGCTGGTTTGAGCAACAACGAACGGGACTGTCTGTCCCATAACTTCAAAAACTATCAGATCGCCCTTAACAGCGGGCTTATTGAGGATTCTGTGCTTGAAATAAGCTTCAACATTTCCTCTAAGGTATATCTGCTCAACAGGAGCGAGAACAATCTGCTTAGCAGGCTTTGCATCCGCCTTTTTCACGTAAATGAAATCTCCGAGGCTAGCGCCTGCATTCTTCCTGATAACCCCGTCAATCCTGATAAGACCTGCACCTTCATCCTGCAACCGGCTCCTCCAGGCAACAGCCGCGGTCTTTCGCTTACCGGAAATCTCGATTATGTCGCCGGTGGTCACTCCCAGAGCTTCCATCGTCTGGCTGTCAATCCGGGCAATCCCCCTGCCAACATCGGCATACTCCGCCTCTGCAACCTTTAATTTAATAGAAGAAGAGGAAGAAGAGCTCATTGCACACTCACCTTCTTGCCTTTGGTCTTCGCAGCCTTCTTCACCCTCAGTTCGAGGATGCCGTTCCTGTACGTTGCTTTCGCTGTGTCCGGATCAACGGGCACTGGCAGGGAAAGGAATTTCTGGAACCCCGTGTACCCCTTTCTCACCATGATTCCTTCCTTGCTTTCTTTCTTGACTTCCTCCTTGCGTTCAGCCCGTATCTCCAGCGAGTCCTCCGTCAGATTCAGCTCGATGTCTTTCTTGTCCATCCCCGGAAGCTCTGCAGTGATTATCAGTTCATCACTGGTTTCATTCACATCAACGAAAGGTTCCCTGAAACCAACGGAAAAGCTCCTCGTGATGGGCATTGGCTCGACCGGTCTGTCAAGCAGTTCCTCAAACACCCTGTCCATAGCCCTCCAGAACCTTTTCACGTCGTCAAACGGATCGTACATTTCACCACCCCCTTTATAGTTACCTTCAGTATCTAAATTAGATAGAAGTAGTTTAAAAGGTTTTTCAGGCAAGTTTTATATAAAAGTTAAAAGTAAATATTGGTTTTTTGACGCCATTTAAATTCTCCTGCTGAACTCGGCCATCGGGTGCCCCTTCGCGTGAAGGTTGAACTTTTTGTACCAGCCAAATGGAGCGCGCTCCGCACCCAGCCTCCTGCAAAGCCCGTCCAGAACGGCCACAGCCTCTTCAGGAGGGGCGAGGTTGTCGCTGAGGTGGGCGTAAGGGTAGATGAAAGCTTCAGAGGTGTGCTGCCAGCCCATTATCTCCCTGATCTCCTCCACGGCTCCATCAAGCTTGCCAGCATCACCCGGCTCAACAGCAACCATAACAAGAGTCACGTTCTCCTTCCTGTTGTGCCTGACAGGATCCTTTTCAGCTATCTTTGTGGGGCGGGTTGCCCAGTACTCAAAAAGATCCACGTGTAGAACGAGCATTTTCATAAAACAGCAAGCGAGGAAAATTTAAAATGTTAAGCACGGACCTGAACCTCGCCTTCAACTATCCTGCCGACATTTTCCCGGAGCTTCTCAAGCTCCCAGGGCGGAAAACTTTTCAATCCCTTGAACCTGCTGTCCACGTACTCGGGAGCCTGCGAGAAAAAGTTCTGGATCACGTATCTCTTCGCGCCACGTATATCCTCCGCTATCCTGAGTATAAGATCCGGCTCGACCAGGCCCGGAGCCATCGTTGTCCTGAACTCATAGTCCACGCCTGACCCGATCAGGTAATTCACACTTTTCACAACACCTTCAAAATCAAGCTTCGAACAGCGGGTGACCCTGTGGTAATCTTCATAGTTGAGAGGGGCTTTCACGTCCATTGCTATGTAATCCACAAGACCCGATTCCACCATCTCCCTCATCCTTTCAAACCTTGACCCGTTCGTGTCGAGCTTGACAAGAAAGCCCATGTCCTTCACAGCCCTGGCGAACTCGAGCAGGTCAGGTTGAAGCGTCGGTTCCCCACCGAGCAAAACGACCCCATCAACCAGTCCCTTCCTTTTTTCGAGAAAGTTCAGAACCTCATCAACGGAAATCGTCTCCTTGAATTTCTCGGGAAAAACAAGATCAGTGTTGTAGCAGTATCCACAGCGGAAGTTGCAACCCTGAAAAAATAAAACGGAAGAAACCCTACCGGGAAAATCAATAAGGCTGGTCTTTATGATACCGCCAATCCGCACATTCATTCTTTTACCGCCTTTGCCAGCTTTATAGCTTCAACGGATCTGTTGAGTGC
>CAYVIY010000084.1:0-2881 GCA_964451765.1 Candidatus Undinarchaeota archaeon | reverse complement strand
CCTCGCTCACACCGCCTTGCTCCGAACACCAGCACTGTGGGTCCTGGTAGCCGTGTCCTTCTTTCTCTTTTCCCTGCGAAGCCTGAAAGCCGCGGAATATGCGGGGTGGGTGCTGTTTCTCCTTGTCCTTCCGTTTGATTTCATCTATCTTAACTTTGCAAGGTGGCTGGACGCTCTGGCAGCCCTTGCGGTAACTGCGATCCTGTTCCAGCCAATTCGAAAGCTGAAGTGGATGGAGGACGTGTTTGCCTGGCTTCCCCACCTGTTCGAGGCCTGGGTGACCAGCTTCGGCGTGTTCGCAGGGCTGCACGAGGAGCATGTGGTCGCAAACACTCTCATGAGCATCAATCCCTTCCTGTTCGGCCTGGTAAAAACAGCCGTCATCCTCGCCGTTTTCTACTTCCTCTCAGACCTGAAAGGAGATGAAAAAACATACACCGGGACTGCCATAGCAGCCATAGCGGTGGGCCCTTCAATCAGGGACCTGCTCGAGCTGCTGAGCCTTTGATTTATAACTTCCCGTCTGTCCTGCTTGTGTGAAAGTGGTGCTTGACACGAGCTTCATAATAGCCTGCGGTCAGAGAAAAAAGGACTACCTGAGGGAGGTCGAGCTGGCTTTCGGCAGGGTTGAGTTTCTGGTGCCTTCCGCAGTCGTGAGGGAACTCGACCTGCTCAGCGGGAGGAAAGACGTGCGACTGAGCAGGCAGATGCTGGAAAGGCATCCTTACGGAACGGTCGCGTGCGACGGTCCCGCAGATGACTGCGTCCTGTCGGTCGCTGAAAGCGAGGGAGGCGCCGTTGCAAGTTTTGACAGCAAACTGCGAAAGCGGGCAAGAATGCGCGGTCTGAAAGTTGTAACTGTGAGAAAAGGAGAGTACGTCATGGACTCACATTATTAGGCTCGCACTCTCTCCACCGTGCCAGCTGATCCTCGGGCGGACCCGTATCTGATAAACCTTCTCCGCGTTATCATCCAATATCACCGCAGCTCCCTTGAAACGTGGAAGGGTCGAGATGTATCTCTCAAGCGGGAACTGCATGTATGTCCCCATTATGCTGTTCAGAGCGGCTATGTCCAGCTCCGCAGTCACCCTGTGGCTCAGGACGATGTCAGCCTGCGTCATCACGTCACTGTGGATCTTTCCGGGCTGCTGAGTTGCCAGCACCAGCGTTATCCCTGGCTGTCTGCCTTCCCGTATGACCTGTATCAACGCTCTGGCACTGGGAGTGTCAGCTTTGGGCGGGAGGTACTCGTGCGCCTCATCGATCAGTATCCAGGGCATCGGAACCCTCGCACTCATCTCCCTTCCCAGTGAGGTAAACTTTTCTATACGCGACTTCTCTTCCATTTTTCTGGCCAGAACCCGGATTTCGAATATCTTTTTACTTATAAGCCCTATCAGGAGGCTCTTGACCCTCTGCCCGAGAAGGCTCAGGTCCAGCACGTTGACAACACCTGGAGCGAGCATGTCCTGCACTCTCGTCCCCTTTTCGCTGAAAATCCCCCAGCTCTGAGCCGCCCGGAGCCTGTTCTCCAGGGCATCTTTGGTTTTCTGATCAGCCCGCCCGTCCTTCTCGACCAGAGCTATCATCTCTTCAATGCTGCCCGGATCCTTACGGAGGATCCTCTCGAGCAGGATCCCCATGGAAGAAAACAGCTCGATTCCGAACGTGTCCACCCAGTCCTCCACAGACAGGTCACGCGGGTTTATCGCCAGAACCCCGTTCGGCTCCACCCCGGCTTCTTTGTACCTGTCATACCAGCCCAGCGGGACGAGAACTCTCGTGGGAACTCCCCTTGGCTCAAGCCCCCAGCTCTTGAGAGCTTCCTCCTGCACGGCATTCGGATACTTCATCGACCAGTAAACACCCATAGTGTCGAATATCAAAACACTCAGCTTCTCGCGCAGCCTTCTGGGAAGGAATGTTATCTCCTCGGCTATGACACCCAGCGTGTAACTCTTTCCCTGTCCTCTCTTCCCGCTCACCAAAATCACGTGAGGCCGGGCAAGGTCCAGCAGGACATCGTTCGCGAGGTTTATCTTGTCCCCAGTCTTCACGTAGTGCTTCCCGAGGTGAGCCAGTCCCTCTTCCCCGAACCTGCGCATATCCTCCTGATCCCTGCCAACTATGATCGGTCGCACAAAAGGTTATGTGCAAGGAGATAATTAAGGAGTGCGATTTTTCACATCACATATTGAAAAAGTAGAGGGATCACTCCCTGCGATTCCTTCGCCGGGGGGTGAACCCCCTTTTAGCCCGCTCCCTTGCCTCGTGGAATTTGATCCCCCTGTGCTTGGCACATCCTATGCAGAGGTAAACTTTCGTTATCGTGCCGAACTTTTTCCGGTATATTGGAACGGTCTTGCTGCGGGGAACTATCCTCCCGCACGAATCACACTTGACTCTGGTTTCTTTCATTCAGATCCCTCCAGCTCCTTCTCAACAATGATCCTTCCGTTCACTCCGCTTTCAACGTCCCTCGCGACTATCAGGTCAACCCCATGATTCCTGCATATTGCGGACACCTTCCGGGTAACTATTCCGTCCATAACAACAGTGTCCGCTTTCAGTATCTCGAGGTACCTGGAAAGCTCAACCAGCGGGACCTTTCCCAGAACTTCCGTGTCTCTGAGCAGGTACGCGCCTCTCGTCCCGACCAGATCCTCCAGAAGCTTCTTGAAAAGCTCCTTCTTGTCTTCAGGAAGGTCCACGTGCTTCTTGCTCTTCTCTTCCTGCTTCTCCTGTCTGCCCTGTCTCTTCCGCTCGGGCGCGTGAGCCGCGTGTTCCCTGGTTATCCCCAGATTCGCCCTGACCTGCTCAACGCTTTCCTTCGCGCGGAGAGCCTTGTGTATCTCCTTCTTTGTCAGCTCCTCAACCT
>CAYVIY010000083.1:0-2964 GCA_964451765.1 Candidatus Undinarchaeota archaeon | reverse complement strand
TCATCACGACGCGTATCCCCGCCCTTCTGGCAGTTTCTATGGCTTCCTTCACACCCGGCCTGGGAGGGTCCATCATACCCATCATCCCAACAAACACGACCTTTCCGCCCTCCTCGTATGCAAAAGCAATCACTCTGAGCCCGTCCCGGGCCATTTCCTTCTCGGCGTTCCGCATCTCCTCTCTGTGCTGATCGCTGAGCCTGACAACGGAACCGTCCAGCAGGATGTGCGTGCACATCCGGGAAACAACCTCTGGTGCACCTTTTATGAACCTGACACGCTTTCCATCAATCTCGTTCGTGGTGCTCATGTACTTCTTCCGGGAAGAGAAGGGATCCTCGGAAATGCGCGGATACTTAGAGCGAATGAAATCTTCATCAAACCCGTACTTTCTGGCTGCAACAAGAAGCGCCACTTCAAGAGGGTCACCGGCGGTGAGGACTTTCCCCCCCTTCAGCTCGACATCGGAGTTGTTGCACAGGATTGCAGACAGGAACAGCCTGTCAAGCTCACCACTGACGGGATTCCCGTCCCTGACAACTTCTCCCTCAAATGAATATCCCTTGCCCGTGACCTCGTACCACCTGCCGTTCCATATTTTTTCAACGGTCATCTGGTTCTCTGTCAGGGTACCCGTCTTGTCCGTGCATATCACCGTCACCAGGCCCAGCTCTTCAACTGCGCTCATTCTCCTGACGATGGCATTCTTCCGCGCCATATTATAGACGCCTATCGCAAGGACTATAGTTGAAGTGAGCGGGAGAGACTCGGGGATTCCCGCAATCGCTGTGGCAATCGCTGTGGAGACGATAGAAACCACAGAGGCGTGCTTCACAATACCCACAGCCACCATGAGCACGCTGGAAGCCACAACGAGATTTGTTATGACTTTAGCGAGCTCCTCCGTTTTTTTCTTTATCCCGCTCTCACTCTCGTAAGACAGCATCTCCGCGATCTTCCCGAATTTCGTTTTCATTCCCGTTGCCTCAACAACCGCCTGAGCATTACCCCTGACCACCGTGGTTCCCCTGTAAAGCAGGTCCCCCTCCCGCTTCTCAACGGGCAGGCTCTCTCCACTCAAGAGGGACTCATCGACAGCCATTTCGTTTACCTGAACGATCCTGCAGTCAGCAGGAACCATGTCCCCGGGCTGAAGGAACACCAGATCTCCCGGAACAACCTCTTCAACGGGCAGTTCTTTCATCTTCCCGTCACGGACCACGCGAGCAACAGGAATGCTCATCTCTCGCAGTCTCTCGAGAGCCTCCTCAGCTTTGTACTCCTGAATGAAACCGAGAAAAACTATGAAGAGGGTTATTGCTGAGATGACTGTAAAGTCCAGAACCTCCCCAAGAAACGCACTCATCAGTGCCGCAGCAATGAATATGAGAATTATTGGCTCTTCAAACTGTCTCGCGAATATCTCGAATCCAGAAATCTTCTTCCGCTCTATGATCTCGTTCCTCCCGAGAGTAACCAGTCTCTTCTCTGCCTCAGCCGAACTCAAACCACGAACGGCCACATCCACTCTATAGAAACAGCGGGAGGGTAATTATACATTTCCCCCCACAGCACAGCAACTGTTTTATAATCTGCGAGAATTCTGAATATGGAAATGCGCCGGTCGTCTAGTCTGGTAGGACGCTGCCCTTCCAAGGCAGCAGCGCGGGTTCAAATCCCGCCCGGCGCAAACTTTTGAGAACTAGCTTTGACAAAGCTGCTGCTTGCGGCAACACTTTACAAGCCATTTGGGGGCTAGCGAAGCGTATGCCCCCAGATCGGTTCCGGAATGCAAAACTGTAGTTTTGCTGCTGGACCAAAACCGTGCTATCTTCGCCCTTCGGGCTCGATAACACTCTGCACGTGCTGCCGGAGGCAGCGCTTTTAGTCGAGTTTTAATCCCGGTGGGCCCGCACCCCTACCGGCAGGGGGTTGATTATGGCGCCTGTTCCTCATATATTTTTTTATATTTTTCTGCGATTATCCTCCAGTCAAACTCTTCTGCTTTTTTCTGCCCGTTTTTGCTAAGTTTTCTCCACAAGCGGTCGTCATCCATCAACGTATCAATGGCATCTTTTATTCTGGCTGGTTCTGGATCAACAACCAACGCATCTTTCCCGTCCTTCAAGAAATCACATATCCCCGTCCCGCTGGACACTATGACGGGGGTCCCGCTTGCCATTGCTTCCAGTGCGGAGATTCCGAATGTCTCGTATTTTGACGGGAGAACAAAAACCCTTGCTTTTGAGAATTCCTTTAACAGATCCTCCCTGCTTATGAAACCAAGTGCACTGACCTGATTTCTTACACCATATGTCAGAGCAAGTGCCTCAATTCCTCTTCTGGATCCTGTAAAATGAATTCTGTACCCTGTTCCCTTTATTGCCTTCAGGAGTGCCTCCTGATTTTTTTCGGGCGAGAATCTCCCCACACAGAGAACAAAATCTTCCCTTTCTTCCACTCCCATTCTCTCAAATTCGCCCACATTTATACCCGGGGGAATTATCCGGATTTTTTCAGGGTCATCTACAAGATCCCGCGACACCTCGAAGGATTTGCGGGACACAAAAACGACCGTTTCTGAATTTTTTATCTGTTTTTTCAGAAGTTCCTTCTCAAATTTTTCCGCTATTCCAAGATTCATCGCAACATTTCTCGTCTGTCTTGCATCAACATGCATCGTGGTTATCATAGGTTTCCTGGATCTGATGGGTAGAGCTCCATAGTTATAGTGAAAGAGATCAAACTCGTCCTCCACCTTTTTCATTGCTGAATAAACAAAAACAGTGAACTGCACGAGCTTCATTAGTGGTGATTTCACATTCATTATTCCCGTCACGACATCCCCGTCAGGTCCTATTATCTTGAAATTCACTCCAAGTTCGCTCAATGCGTCTGTCAGTCCCTTTACGAAACTACCAATTCCAAATGCATTCGGGGGCATCTCCTGAGTCAGTATGCCGA
>CAYVIY010000082.1:0-3012 GCA_964451765.1 Candidatus Undinarchaeota archaeon | reverse complement strand
CCCTTCGTGATCGAATTCCTGCTGAAAGCGAGGGGAAAATTTCAGGTGCCCACTGTTGGATTTCAACGGAACGGGAGGATATACAGGAAAACGAAAGGAATTTATTCAATACCCCACCTGTGGATGAACGGCAAGTACACGGAGCCACAGGTTGTTCATAAAGTCTGGATGGTGGGCGCATTATTCGCCCTGCTGGCGTGGATCCTTTAAGCATACTCCCGCCAGACGTGCCCACAGTGAATGCACTTGAAAAATCGGGTGGCAGGTTCATCAGCCGCACGGGTCTGCTGGATCCACCACAGAGCCCCTTTCTTGTGGCACTTGGGGCACTCAACATCGATCACACTGAGCTTGTCTTTCTGCCTGTCAACGTCAACAACGGGTATGTCCCTGCGCTCTTTTATCTCCTGCTTTATAACTATCTTTTCCTTTCCATCCCCCTTCTCAGAATAGCCACACTTGCGGCACTTCCAGATAACCTTTCCGTCCTGCTTCTCAGGAACCATCATTGAGCCGCACTTGGGGCAAAACTTGATGGACACTTACGTTAATGGGCGTCGCCCTTTTATAATACTTTTGGCACCCTCCACTGTGAAAATTATAGATCCAAAGCTCTGCCTGAAATGTAAAGGCAGGCTCTGGTGCGGGCTCAGCAGGTGCCCTGTGTACGAGAGGTTGAACGTGCTAAAGGAAGAGGTGGAAGTCAGGCGGGAAGTGAACGCCCCAACACCTCCCTTCTTTCTTATCTCGTGGAAAAATTACCCCAATGTGGCAGCTGGACCCTACCTCTCACTGAGTGAGCCAGAGCTGATCGCAGACCCGCAGAAAGCAATGAAGCTCAGCATGGCGGAACTTATGAGCGTGCGGGCGAGCACCGTGAGACCTTTTCAGATAAGAAACGTCCGCAGCAGCGTGGAAGATGCCGCACTGAGCATAAAGCCTGTCGAAATGAGCGCAAGGCTGAAGAGCGTCCCGTCTGCCAGTCTGAGTCCGGACTTTTTCGGACCGAGCAGTGTTGCAGAAAAGATCGAGGTTGAGGGAAACCCGAAGATTCCGAAAAAAGTGGACTATTTTTATGAAAGCTATGACGTGCGGGCGGAAAAAGCCATTCAGGAGCTGGAGAAGTTCGGGGTCGAATATCTGGTCCAGCTCCTCAGCACGGGAAGCCTCGGCGTTAAAAATCAGCGAAAACTCGTGCCAACCAGATGGGCAATAACTGCCGTCGATTCAATCCTTGCAAAAAAGCACTTCGAAACGGTTCGGAGGAGCGAACAGATCGATCGGGTTGAGGTCTACCACGGAAAGCACTGGGATAACAACTTCGTGATAGTGCTTCTGCCCTGGGAATGGGCGTTCGAGGTTATGGAAATGTGGTCGGGGGGATCAGCGTGGGGAAGCGGGATTGTGAGCGACAGCGAATACGGAGAGCTGAAAAAGGACTACGCGCGGAACGTCACGGGCTCCTACTACGCCGCCAGGCTTGAAGTGCTGAAACACCTTGCAGAGAGGAAAAAGCAGGCGGCCTGCCTCGTTCTCAGGGAAATAGGTCCCGAATATTACTTTCCCGTCGGGGTGTGGCACGTGAGAGAAACGGTTAAAATGGCGCTCAAAGGCAAGCCCGAAAGGTTCGACAGCTGGAAGGACGCGAGGGAAAGAGTGGGGCAGATGCTGAAAAGTACGGGCTGGGAAAATAAAAGCAAAATAATAAAGGCGGTGACCGCCCAAACGAGACTTTCCGCGTGGTTTTAGCCACAGCTTCCCGTGGCACCTGTGCTCCGGCTGAGAGTCTGATCGCACCCTGCGAGGTCGTTCACAGAGCAGATCGCATTCTTCAGGTCCTCTGCGCTCCTGAGCCCCGTTATGACGTACCTGTTGTTTATGAGGAAAGTTGGGGATCCTCCAAACAGAAGCTCGTTTGCAAGCTTGCTGTTGTTTATGAGGAGCTGAGTCCCTTCGGTGTCAAAGCAGTCCTGAACGGATGAAACGTCTATGCCCGCGTTCTGCGCGCATTCCTGCCACTTAGTTGCACTCTGTGAGTACACATCGTTCATGCAAGCAAGATAGCTCCACAGCTTGTCAGGGAAACGATCTGCAATGCACACCTGCCTTATGTCCTCATTGACCTCTTCCTGTCCGTGCATGCTGGACACTGTTCCATTGCGTTCACTGGCTATGAACCAGAGATTCACCTTCAGGTCGGGCAGGACATCAAGTATCTCGCGAACCGCAGATTCCGCCCTGTTCCCGTATGGGCAGTGACTCATTACAAACAGGTCAAGCTGATTCGGCTTTTCTTCCCTGTTCAGAACGCTGCTGCGAACCCGAAGAAGGTAGTAGTCGCCAGACTTTGTCAGGTACTGCGCCAGCTGGTCGTAAGCGGGGCTGGAAACGATGCTGCTGTCAAATATGTACGCCGGGTAACCTGTCAGGGTGAAACCGTCGTCAACGTCCGTCTCCTTGGGGTTCTTCACTTCAAGGGTCAGGTTCATTCCAAGGTTGTTCTCGAGAGTGCTGACAATCCCGCTGTAGCTGCAGAATGACCGCGGACAGTCTTCCGGAACTATCACGTAAAGCCTGACCGCAGGATTGGGTGCAGCCTTCCCCGTGACCAGCTCGAATATCGTCGCGTTGAACTTGGCGAACGGGTACGCGCCTTCAATCCTTTTCTGCCCGTCATTGAAAACTATGGTCGGAGAAGCCGTTGCCTGAAGAGAACTGCTCTTCTGATAATCCTGCGCCAGATACAGCTTACCCTTGTCATCCCTGCACTGCTCCACAGACTGGGCGTTTATCCCCACACGGGAAGCGCAGTCTGCAAAGTTGTTGCTGCTGTAAAAGCACTGCGCAAATTCAAGCCACTTTTCCTTGCCATACATCTCGCGTATGCAGGCTTCCCGCATATCTTCCTGAAGCTCGCTGTCGCCGTGCATGCTCATGAACGTGTCTCCCTGCTTGTTCACAATGAAGTACACGTCCCAGTCAATGTCCGGGTAGGACTGTATTATCTTGGGC
>CAYVIY010000081.1:0-3073 GCA_964451765.1 Candidatus Undinarchaeota archaeon | reverse complement strand
TGCAAGGCGGTTCATTGAAAGCAAGAAAGTGGATCAGGCTCTGATAACTGACGGGAGGTATCTTGAAGCCGAGCTGCTCAAAGGGCACGCACCCGTCCTCATAGTCGGGTCAAACTCGCTTCCAGCACCTGTGTCCGATTTTCTCACGCAGAACGGGATAAAAACCGTGGTCGCGGTTGGACCCGAAATGACGTACGTTGGTGAAAAGATAAGGGAGATTTCAAACAAAAAAATCGCTGTTTTCATAAAATTCGGCATGTCGACCCCGGGAATAAACCCTCAGATCTACGGGCTAAACGTGTTCCCTCTGCCCGTGTCTAAGATACAGCTCGAAGTCAACAGGGTCATATACAGCCCGGAAACCAGAAAGCTGGGAGTTGAATTCTCCAACAAGGGGGATGTAGGAGTGTTTGAGTTCACCACCTTCCGCGTTCTGAAGGATGGGGAAGAGATATCGAGCGGAGGAGACAGTGAGCCTGTTTTCATAGGGAAGGGGGAAACTGTCCTGCTCACTTATGATCTGGCACTGAGCGACCTGACGGGGAACATCTCCGTCGAGTTCTACACGTCCTACGGGGAAGACCCTGAAAATATGAACAACTACCTGACACAGGGGGGAAAATTTGCCCCACCGTTCACAGCGAAGCTCGAAATTCAGGCAATAGAGGATAGCTCGAGCCTTGAGCTGGCTGGACTCAGGTACTACACAGATCTCGGCGCGTTCGCTGTGGTCGTGAAAAACACGGGAAGCACAGGAGCGTTTGCCGTGGCAAAGCTCTCCGAAGTGAGAGTTCAGGGAGTGAAAAAGTATCTCAGCTCGGACGTTTACTACGTCCCGGCAGGCAAGGAGAAGGAGATATTCATAAGACAGAAAATGGACAAAATAGACAGAGAGGAGAATGGAGCTGTTAAGGTTGAGGTTGATTTCGGTCAGAGCAGGGAACTACTGGTTAAAAAGCTGGTTTCAGATACTGAAGTGGATTACAGAATGAGCAACAGGATAATCTACGTGGCAGGCGGCGCTGTTGCCGTCGGGGGGCTGCTGTTTGTCCTGAAGTCCCTGAAGAGAAATAAACCTGAAAGGAAAGTCAGAAGACGGAGAAGGAGGTAAATTTGTTATTTTTGAGTCGTTTCACCAAAATTTTTATAGAGTTTTGACCTATACCTTAACGTGATCGCACTTATATCCGCAATACTTGCTATTCTTTCTTTAGCAGGTGTTCTTCTGGAGTTTTACTACATGAAACAGCACAAAAACTATTATGACAAGCAGGTCGCTAACATCAAGTCAATGATACACAGGATGTATTTTGAACTGACCGTTCAGAAAATGACAGAATCTGAATCCTTGAAGTCCGTTGAGGACATGGCGAGGATAGGAAAAAAGCTGTTCGGACTGCTCAAAAAGAGATACAAGCTTGAAGGGGTGTCAACATTCGCGGAAATGAAAGAAAAGGTAAAAGAAATGGACATCCCTGATGACGAGAAAAGGATTGTCACGGGGTTCCTTGATGACATGATATACGTCGAGTATGCGCCAAAAAACGAAAGGTATCCTTCAATAAGCAAGGAAAGAAAGGAAATGATAAGGGACAACATAATAAAGCTGTTCAAAATGGTGGGACAATCCCAACAATCATTAAAACCAAAATGACAGTCAGCACGAACTGGACGGTGAAAAAGAACACGAGGTCCTTGTTTTCCCTCACATAATCTTTCAGTGCCTGAAAGAAGCCCGTATGTTCAACATCGTGCTCCACTCTTTCAGCTATCTCTTCTTTTTTCTTCTCCTTCTTCTCTTCAAATCCTGCATCTATATCCGCAAACATGTCATCGAGCTCACTCAAGTCTCTCACGCCTCCTTTTCTTTCTGAGCATCCACACCGTTCCCGCAGTCCACATTACATATATGACAAGGAAGATTCTTATGCTTTTCAGTGGTGTCAGCGGCATAACCTTTATTATGACAGGGTACACTCCAACAATCCCTCTGTCTGAATTGAACACATACAGCCCCTTGCACTTGGCTCCTGCCTTTTTGGTGTAAAGCGTGAATGTCAGCGTCTTCTTTTCTCCCTTACTCAAGTTGTATGAACCCTCCACCCTGGAAACGCAGTCCCCGACTTTCTCAAGCTTCAGGGTAATATTGTGCAGGTCGTAATCCCCGCTGTTCTCCATAAGAACGGACAGCTCATACCTGGTGTTCTCGGGAAGTGTCAGGTAAGGCAGGATTTCAAGGATGTCCACCTTGGCAACCCTTTGCCTTGGTAGCACGACAACCTTGAGGATCTCCGCATCAAGAGTGACTCCCGTGGACTCCATCATCGCCTTAACGGGGATGTAGTACGTCCCGGGAACTTCATTCTCGTAGGGCGTTATGTAAATCTTGTCTATTATCTCCTGTCCGGTGTGAACGACATCAAACTTGGTTGGGGGAACATTCCATCCCCGAAGGGCGAAAGCCTGAACCACGGCATTGTAAACATCGATCTGACCGTAGTTCTTCAGCTTGAACATCACCGTACCCACCTCACCCTGCTGGAGGGTTATGTTCTTCGTTATCAGCGTGAGATTGAGCTTGGGGGGAACCGCCTTTTCCTCCTGACCAACAACCTCTGATGGTGTGGGAACCGGCTCGGGAACGGGCTGCGGAACCGGGACGGGGACGGGAGCTGTCATATTCAGGCCGTAGGGGATGAAAACTGAAAAGTTCGTGAAGTTCATCTCCACCCAGGCAACCCCTCCCGTGAGCCTCCCGCTGCTGTCCGTGTAATCCTGCTTGTTTGCAGTGTAGTCTGTATATGTGAGGTTGTGCCACGTCCCGTTAACGTAGTTCCCATCAACTTTGGTTATGTAGACTATGTGGGTGACGTTGTTCGGAAGGGGATATGTGTAGTGGAAAGAAAGCCTGTAAAGCCAGGCATCTGCCTCGTTTCGAATGAACTCCGCAAACTGCTCCACATTCACGTATCCACTCCTGTCAGGTGGCGGGTGCGGAACATCTTTGAGTGCAACATCTTTCACATCTGCAGAAATCTCCGTAGGGCTGATCAGACTTATCCTGTCAAGACTG
>CAYVIY010000080.1:0-3130 GCA_964451765.1 Candidatus Undinarchaeota archaeon | reverse complement strand
TTGATCAGGCTGCCCGCGTTTTTCCTCACGAACTCGTACTTCCTGTACGCTTCGTCCATGGGAAGAATTTCAAGCTTTCCTTCGTACTCCTTTTGCATTTCGTACAGTATCTCGCTCTCATCGTACTGCACGAAGCTTCCCGCTTTCTCATCAATCGCTTTAGTCACATCTATCATCAATTATCCCTCCAAACCCGACCCTTTCGAGCTCTTCCAGCACTTCCGCTCCTCCCCTGCACAGGATTTTACCGTTTTTGATTATGTGGACTGCGTCCGGTTTCAGAAACCTCCCTATGTGAGCCCTGTGTGTTATTATCAGCATCCCCGGGTTTTTTGCCCTGTGGAACTTTCGCAGCGTGTTCCCCAGAAGAGACAGCGAGTCAATGTCAACCCCGCTGTCCGGTTCGTCCAGCACCACGTATTTCGGGTTTCTCGTGAGCAACTGAGCCACTTCCACCTTTTTTCTTTCTCCACCGCTCAATCCTGACAGCTCTCTTTCGAGAAATGACAGCTGGAGCCCGACCCCGGACAGATTCACTCCCAGATCCTTTATCTTCACGCCCGGTATGTCTGGGGGGTACTGAAACCCGACGAACAGGTGTCCCGCTCTTTCCCAGGGTTCCATCTCCAGAAGGTTTTTTCCATCAATCGTGATTTTCCCGCTAACCGTGTATCCGGGCTTTCCTGCAAGTACGTTTGTGAGGGTGCTTTTTCCGGACCCGTTCGGTCCTATCAAAAAGTGAATTTCCCCCCTTCTCACGGTCAGGTCTATCCCGTTGAGTACGAGCCGGTTCTCAGCCTTTACTTTCAGATTTTCTACGGTCAGCAACCCCGGACCCTCCTCGTGACTGAAGAGCATATTTTACATATTCCTTCCTGCGTAAGACCCCTTCGTACAAGATTTTTCACCATTTCAATTTCATCGTCTGTTAGCTGGATTCTCGCCCGCTTTCCGCTGAGGTACTGCGAGACCGCAGCAGGGGTGACCCCCAGTATCTTTGCAACTTCGTTCTTTTTCTTCCCTGACTGCACGAACTCGACGGCTATTGCTTTTCTCAGCGCGGGCAGGACAACCCTTGAGGCGTACTCACACCTGAACATGCGGAATTTAACTGTGTTAAATTTTAATAGCTTTCGGGTCCCAGAACAGCCCGCAATGGCAGTGTCCCATTTCAGCTATCTCCTGAAGGTGCCACCTGCAGGGGCAGATTTTCAGCCTGTCCTCTTCCGGATTCCCGCTAAGCATTCTGCACGGGCAGTACCTGTAGCCGTGCTTTCTCTGGTTCTCCACCAGTCCCATTATTATAGCATCCAGCTTTTCAGGATCGGGGTTGAGCACGAGCCCTTTCGCTTTTGCATAGGTGCGGGCAAACTTCAAAATTTCTGCGTATTCTTTCCCGCGGGGTTCAAAGACGCGGGCGTGTTCCTTCCTTATGCACCTATCTTCCACAACCTGCACTCCCCGCTTTTCAAGCAGTTCTCTCGCTTCTTTGCTTTTTATTCCTTCCTGCATCCAGAAGACCCGCGGGATCTTATTTTCCCTGATCAGCTCTTCCGCTATGCTCCCGACTTCCCGGGAAGGTCTGAAAATCACGACTATTTCCATACTGTCTTCCGGAACTTCCCTCAAGGAGTGGAATGTGGGAGAATCCAGTATTGAGTCCGCATTTGGATTCACGCACAGCACTTCATACCCGTTTTCCTTCAGGTACGCTGGAACTGCGTGGGCGTCCTTCTCCGGATTGCGGGAGCAACCGACCACGACGACCTTCCTGTATCTGAGCAGGATGTCCCTCACGGGATCGGCAGACAGGCTGAAATTTTCCATGGTAGAAACTGGCGGGGCAATTATTTTAACCTGATGCATTTCCCAGTTGTGTGATCGCTGTTTTTGACTTTGACGGTACCCTTTGCTACGGTCCTACGGGCATTTTCCTGTTCGCTTCACATCCCCTGTGGAAGAGCTTTCCCTGCATTGCAGGCTTTGCTCTTGCCCAGTTTTTCCACCTGCAGGGCAGGGTTGAGCACAGGTGCATTCGCGGGCTGGATATGAACAGGGCGGTTCGCAGAGCAGTGAAGATCCCGCCCGTCCCGGCGGGGGTTGAGCTGTTCAGGGAGCTGGAGAAAGATCACAGGATGATCGTCATGAGCTACTCCTTCGCTGATGTTGTCCGGGCGTACCTGAAAAAGCTGGGTCTGGAAGCGGAGGTTTATGCGAAGGAAGTTGTAAAGGAGAACGGGCGCGCTGTTCGCTTCTCCGACGATCCTGTTACGGAAGCCTTGCTGGACGATCCCGTTCACGGGAAGAGAAAAGTTCTTCAGCTCGCTGGCTTGAAACCGGACATATGCGTTGGGGACAACGAGAGGAGGGACAGACTGTGTGACAATTTTGTGGATATCCGCAAGGTTGAGCCGGATTACGTGAATAAAGTCATTCAGGCGGTCCGGACATTTTCCACAAGGTGAGCTCAACGCCCTTCTGATCTGCAAACTTTTTCACTTCGTTCACGAGCCTTTTTTCGAATCTGAAAAGGTGTCCCGGATCCCTGCAATCGCTGTTTCCGAATCCCCTGATCACTTCAAACCGCCTTGCGAGGAATTTTGCCAGCTCCTCTTCCGCACTTTTTTTGAGAGGCATCGTCAGGACCAGCTCGATTTTTCCGCGTTCTGTCAGGTAGTCAATGTGCCATTTTCTGACCTTTCCTTTCCGGAGGTGCCTTTCTATTCTCCCTCCTCGCTGGTTCGAGCCAACGTACGCATACTTTCCGCTGAATCGCATCCTGCCCAGCGAGCCGACGCCGATCTCAATGTCAGGCAGGTCAAGCACGATCACGTAGATTCCTTTCGGGAAGTTCATAACAACCTTAATAAACGGTTCATTTTTTATTAGCCTATGCGAAAATCCAGAAAGGGCTTTGATTTTAAAAAATGGCTGAAAAACAGCAGAAATCAGGCAGCAATTGCAGCCGCAGTTCTGGTGCTGGCTGTGTTCGTCCTGCCCGTTCCGCAGTTTCAAACGGTCAACTACAACGGACAGAAACTTTTTTCACTGGGCTTCAGGGCACCGCTGATTGCCAGACTGTTTGAGCGTTCCAGTGCGACCGGTAGCGTGAAGATGGATGTGTTTGTGA
>CAYVIY010000079.1:0-3192 GCA_964451765.1 Candidatus Undinarchaeota archaeon | reverse complement strand
TTCGTTCGCAGGAGCAGGCGGAAGCTTGAGAGCTTGGGCGATATGGACTTTCAGTTCAACCCCAGGCTCCTGCCGGAGATCGCGCGGTT
The DNA here is from genome assembly GCA_964451765.1 of Candidatus Undinarchaeota archaeon. GTDB lineage: Archaea > SpSt-1190 > SpSt-1190 > SpSt-1190 > SpSt-1190 > CAYVIY01. The sequence continues at coordinate 3,103 of CAYVIY010000079.1, read as the reverse complement.
TCTGCTGGACGTGCTGGTCTGAATGCGAAAACTTTATAAGTGAATTTGGCAGATTTATAAGTTGTGTTTAAAAAATTTTCTGTAGTGAGGTGGTTACGTGGCGCTTGTTGTTGACTCGGGCGATGAGGTGAAAAAGTGTCCGAAGTGCGGGAGCACGAGGATAAAAAAGGACTCCGTGCGCGGGGAAATTGTCTGCATGGATTGCGGGTTTGTCATTGCGGATAACCTGATAGATTTCAGTCAGGAGTGGCGTGAGTTTGACAGCAACGACGTGGAAGGGCGCAGGAGAGCAGGAGCTCCGATAAGTCTCGCGAGGCACGACAAGGGTATAAGCACCGAAATAGGTATGGGTTTCAGTGACATATTCAAGCTTCCTCCCAAGTTCCGTCCCAAGTTTCTGCGACTGAAGAAGTGGCAGCAACGCATCTCGACGGCCACGGAGCGCAACCTCAAGTACGCCCTCGCGGAGCTGAAAAGGTACACCAGCCAGCTCAACCTTCCTCCCGGAGTTGAGGAAACGGCTGCAATGATATACAGGCGGGCTGTTGCCAAGGAGCTTGTCAGGGGGCGGAGCATGGAAAGTGTGGTCGCTGCTGCCCTGTATGCGGCCTGCAGGGATCACGGAACTCCCAGAACGCTTGACGAGATTGCAGAGGTTGCCAACATTCCAAAGAGGGAGATAGGACGGACGTATCGCTTCCTCGCGAGGGAGCTGGGCATAAGAATACTGCCGACCGATCCTGCGGATTACATCCCCCGGTTCGCGAGCAATCTCGGGCTCAGGGGTGAAACTGTCACGAAGGCTATGGAGATACTCGTTCGGGCAAAGGAGATGGAGCTCACGAGCGGAAGAGGTCCCACGGGTGTGGCAGCTGCGGTTCTTTACATCGCCGCCCAGCTGACGGGTGAAAAGAAAACTCAGCGCGAGGTTGCCGAGGTTGCGGGTGTGACGGAAGTGACCATCAGAAACAGGTACAAGGAGCTGGTCAAGCACCTGAACTTCAAAGAGCTCGAAGAAAAGAAGGAAGAGAAGAAACCCGTGTTCGTTGCGGCGAAGGTAGATGAGACTTGACAAGTTTCGCAAGGCGAGACAGCTGGTCGATGGGGTTGAATTCCGCGGGAAGGTTGGTTCTTCCCTTTATTTCAATGTTTTTTCCAGCGGAAGGGTGCATGAGGTCATATACAGGATCCCGACAAACCGCTGGCTGTGCGATTGCGAGTACTTCAGCATAAAGGGGCGCGACTGCTCGCACATAATCGCGTGCAAGTTCTGGCTGAAGAGGAATAAATTTGATTTTCAGGGCGGTAAAGTCTAAAGGTCGCAGATGAAGTGGGCTTTCCAGCCGGGCTTTACCCAGAATTCGTGCCAGGTTACTGCTTTTATTTCGTCCCGAACCCTCGCGTTTCCTCCCTCAAGCACAGCCCTGCCCGGCTCGATTTTCACGTTTTTCACGTAGAACCCGGTTCCCTGCAGGAAAATAACCTCTTCCAGGAGGTTCATCAGTTTTTCTTCAGGAGTTCCCCTCAGTTTCACTTCCTTTCTTTTTTCCGCCCGGACATCTTCCGCGACGGCGTCCGTGACGGCTTTCACAGCATCCTTCAGAAGATCTTCAAAGCTGTCCGCCTCAACGAACACTTCCAGATCTGAAGTGTGGTCCCCGTACCTGTACACGCAGGTGTTTCCAGCAAAAGTTAATAAGGGTTTCAGCCTTATCCGTGGGTGCCGCTGCTTGTTGTGGAACACCTCGAGAGGTTGAGTTACTGGGTCTGGCTTGAGTACCTGCACCTTTCAAGGGCGTGGGGGAAGCAGGTGCTGTTCACAAACGTGAAGGACCCTGACGAGCGCAGAAAGCTTTCCCGGCTCGGGTTTGTCGAGGAAAGGAGCGTTGCAGAGCTTGATTTTGACGACGTGATCGTTCTGGATCCTGCAGCCCCGTCACCCCTTTCCCCTGACGATGTGCACGACAGGACGGCGATTGTGATAGGAGGGATCTGTGGGGAGTTCAGGCTGACGGGAAAGACGGGCAGGCTCGTGACATCTGGCGTTCCCAATGCGCGGGTGAGAAACCTCGGGAGCAAGCAGCTGACCACGGACACCGCAGCCCTCGCCGCTTTGCTGATTTCCTCGGGAAAGCCGCTTGATCAGCTATCTTTCACGGATTCCGTTGAAGTGGAGGTCACTCCCGGCAGTTCAGTTGAGCTCCCTTACGGGTACCTGCTTGTGGATGGCAGGCCTCTCATCACGCCCGGGCTGGTTCAGATATTCGAGGCGGAGTACTTCGAAATCTCTGATTTTCCCGGTGCCAGTAAATTACTGGTGGGTGCAGTTACTCTCGTCGATGACCGCATACTCCTGATTCACAGAAAGGTTGACCCGATCCTGTGGGAGTTTCCAAGCGGGCAGGTGGAGTATGGTGAGAGCCTCATTCAAGCAATGGAAAGGGAGTTGAAGGAAGAAACAACACTGGAAGTGAAGCAGTTTTTCGGTTATGCGGGAGATTTTAGGTGGGGTGATTCCAGGCAGTTTAACTTCATCGTGGAGGGAGAGGGCGACGTGGAGCTAGTTGAGGATCACGATGCTTACAGGTTCGTCACGTTCAGAGAGTATCTTGAGCTGGAGAAGGGTCTCGGGAAAAAGCTGGCGAAACCCCTGCTCAAAGTTGTTGTTTCAAAGCTGGAGAAACTGGAAACGCGCTGGCAGGTAATTGCGTCCGCAAACCTGTTCCTGCAGGGGGTGTGGGACGGGGTGCCGAACGATGTTGATGTGCTTGTTGATGATCTCAGTTCTGTCAGGAAGCTGTTCGGCGGTGAGGAGTTCGATTACGGGGACGGAAGTCACAGGCTCCGCACAGTGATTGCAGGGTTCGAATGCGAGTTCATGGACAGCATAACTGTGGGAGGAAAAACGTTCAGAGCAGGCGGGGAGCACCTCCGCCCTCTTGAGGAGGAGCTTGAAATGTACGAGCTTCTTGGCAGGAGAAAGGACAGGGAAAAGATCCTTGCCATCAAAAGAGCTTTAGAACGCCCCTGAGCACTCCTAAAATTGTTTTTGCAGGGAACAGAAGTATGTTAATCAGGCAGCCGACCACGTACCCTGCAAGGA
>CAYVIY010000078.1:2196-3200 GCA_964451765.1 Candidatus Undinarchaeota archaeon | reverse complement strand
ATAAACGTTCACGGGGAGCTTGCGATGATAGGTCCCCACGTGTCTGCCAAGGACTGCGAGCTCGGGAAGAACGTCAAGATAACGAACTCGGTCATCCTTCCCGGTGCGAAAATAGGGAACAACGTCAACATCTCCGACTCCGTAATAGGTCCGAACGCAACGATCGAGGATAACGCCGTCATAACGGAATCACTCGTTGGAGAAGGCTCTCTCGTGGGCGAGAGGGCGAAGGTTGGAAGAAGTGTTGTGGGGATAGAAAAAGAAATAATGGAGAACGTTTTTGAGGCTTTTCTCCTTTAGACAAGGTCTTCCTCGCTGACTATCACGAAGTCCCCCACGCTGACGACTGCCGTGAACGGGACTTTCATTTCTGTACCGAGGAGGTTTCTCGCGTACTGGGTTGAGTTGCTCAGAATTATGTTGAGAAGCTCTCCGGTTGCAGGATCGAAAGTCACGTCACCGACCTGCCCGAACTTTCTCCCTTCTTTGCTGACGACCGTTTTACCCATGATGTCTCTTCCCTTAACTTTATCTTCCATGCGCATCACCTACTTTTCTGAATTCCAGCTCATTAATATAGTTTTCACAATCTTTTAATTACAGCGCGTGTGATTGTTGCGTGTATGTGGTAACGGATGGCAGGAAGAAGTGGATAGGAGCAGGAAAGGTGAACACGGGCAGGGGTGCAGTGGATCCGGAGAACCCACCTGAGTGGGCGAGGGTTTTTCCAGCCCGCCTGCTCGACCTGATGGAAAAGTTTGAGCGTGGACCACAGGTCATGCACCTCAAGGACATAGGCGCCATCATTGCGGGAACGGGTGTTTCCAGCGGATGGACTGTTGTTGAAGGGGGATCCGGAAGCGGGTTTCTGACGTCTGTTCTGGCGAGCATTGTCCAGCCGGGGAAGGTTTACTCGTACGAAATCAGCAGAAAGTTTCAACAGATCGCGAGGAAAAACGTCGAGCTTGCGGGTCTCAGCAACGTGGTTTTCCGTCAGGGTAGCG
>CAYVIY010000078.1:0-2186 GCA_964451765.1 Candidatus Undinarchaeota archaeon | reverse complement strand
TTCGAGGTCGAGGAAGAGGCGGATCTGGTCGTGTTTGACCTGCCCAATCCGTGGGAGGGTGTTGAAAGGGTGAAAGAAAAACTGCGTCCGGGCGGGTACTTTGTGTCTTACCTGCCAACAGCCAATCAGGTTCTCAGGTGGATGCGTTCAACCCGGGACTTTTTTGACAGGAGGGTCCTGCAGGTCACGGAGCTGGAATGGAGGTTGAAGGAGGATGCTTTCCGTCCCCGGTCGAAGACACTCGCCCACACCGCGTTCATCTGCATCGCAAGGAAAGTGTAACTTTTCAGTGCTGTTCACTTTTTTAAAAACGGTTCTTCCAAAATCAGTCCATAAAAAGTTAGCTTGATAAATATACTATTGAAAGAAATGGACTGATTCACACTAATGCTTATATTGGAACTTTTCCTGATAAAAATTTACCGGGGTGGGTCGGGATGGATAGTTGGGAAGATAGCGTAACTCTCATTGATGGTTATCTGAAAAAGCTGGACTGGAGGGTCAGGGAGAATGCCAACACGACTTACTCCCTGCAGGCTCTGAACTTTTTTGTTTCAGGGGAGATCAGCAAGAGATACTGGCTCTCGCGCATTTATCCCCGGGAAGCTGCGAGGGCGCACACAGAGGGGTTCCTGCACATTCACGATCTTGGCCTGCTGGGTCCTTACTGCGTTGGCTGGGACCTGCTCGACCTGCTCAAGGTTGGTTTCAGGGGCGCTCCCGGGAAGATAGAGAGCAGGCCTGCCAAGCACCTGCGTGTCGCGCTGGGACAGGCAGTCAATTTCATATTCACGCTTCAGGGCGAAGCCGCAGGCGCGCAGGCGTTCAGTGACTTTGACATATTTCTCGCGCCTTTCATTCACTATGACGGGCTGAACTATGAGGAAGTCAAGCAGGCAGTTCAGGAATTCGTTTACAATATGAACGTTCCCACGAGGGTTGGTTTCCAGACACCGTTCAGCAACATAACTATGGACGTGAAAGTCCCTTCCAGTCTGAGGGACATGCCAGCCATCGTTGGCGGCAATCCCATGGAAATGACTTACGGGGAGTTTGAAGATGAAATTGAGATGCTCAACAGGGCGTTTGTTGAAGTTATGGTGGAGGGTGATGCCAAGGGCAGACCTTTCACGTTCCCCATTCCAACCTACAATGTGGGTGATGACTGGGACTGGAACAGCGACCTTCACTGGAAGATTATGGAGATGACTGCCCGTTACGGGATTCCTTACTTTGCGAACTTTATGAACAGCGATCTTGACCCCAATGACGTCCGCAGTATGTGCTGCCGTCTCAGGCTGGACACGCGCAGTCTGAAAAAGAGAATGGGAGGGCTTTTTGCCAGCGCTCCCCTGACAGGGTCGATCGGTGTTGTTACCCTCAATATGGGAAGGATAGGTTACCTGAGCAAGGATGATGACCAGTTCTTCAACTACGTCAGCGACCTCATGAACGTTGCGAAGGAAGCTCTGCTGGCGAAGAGAAAGTTCGTGGAAAGAATGACCGAGGCGAGCCTGTACCCGTACTCGAAGTTTTACCTGAGAAGCGTGAAGGAGATGGAGGGATCATACTGGGCTCACCACTTCAACACAATAGGTCTCATAGGGATGCACGAGGGAATTGTGAATTTCATGCAGCAGGGCATAGACACCGCGGAGGGAAAGAAGTTCGCGGAAAGGGTTCTGGATTTCATGCTGGACAGGTTGATGGAATTCCAGGAGGAAACGGGGATGCTATGGAATCTTGAGGCTACGCCGGGGGAGGGAGCGAGTTACAGGCTTGCCCGGATAGACAAGGAGAAGTTCGGTAACATATACACTTCAGGGAAATCCGCCCCGTACTACACCAACTCGACCTGGTTGCCTGTTGATCATACTGATGACATATTTGAGTTGCTTGAGCATCAGGAGAGCCTGCAGACCAGATACACAGGTGGAACGGTTGTTCACATGTGGCTCGGTGAGGCTGCTTCGCCGGAATCTGTTTCAAACCTGCTCAAAAAGGCGCTGGGCAATTTCAGGATACCTTACTACACGGTGACGCCCACCTACAGCATCTGTCCCATTCACGGTTACATTCCGGGCAAGCACGAGTTCTGCCCGTATCCTCACACAGAGGAAGAGCTCGTGCAGGCGGGATTGTTGAAAAAAGAGGAGAACAAGCTCCTCAACTTTACAGTATAGGAG
>CAYVIY010000077.1:0-3232 GCA_964451765.1 Candidatus Undinarchaeota archaeon | reverse complement strand
GGAAAGTTCGTACGCCCGCAGGGGAAATCCAAGGCGGGATGCAATTTTTCTGGCAACGGCGAGGTCCCTGCTACCCGGAAGCCCCACAGTAACGGCATCAAAGCTGGCTCCCAGTTCCATAAGGTAGCTCGCCAGGAGGGTGGAATCGATCCCGCCAGAGAAGAGCAGGCTCAGGCTGTCGTGCAGCCTCTTTTCAACAGCCTTCCGCAGGAGGGCGTCCAGCTTTTCCACGGCCCGCTCAGCAGACTGCACGCGCCAGTTTAACCGTATGTACCTGTCTTTCCCCCTGACAACCCTGTGCCGGGGGTTCAGCTCCCTCAGTCCGGGCATCCTCTCACTGCAGAATGCATCCTCACCGTAGAACAGGGGAAAAACACCCAGCAGGTCGCGGGCAACGGTGAATCTGTCCTCCCCGAACGCAACCGCGTAAGGTCCATCAAACAGGTCGAGCGCCTTTTCCCCTTTTGACCTGATCAGCTCAAAAGCGAGTTCTGCATCGTTTCTCGCTTCAATCCCGTACCTGCCAGCGAGTTCTCTCCAGTTATAAACTTCCAGATTTCCCGCGAACCAGAAATCCCCTTCCACAAACGGCTGGGGAACAAGCCCGTCCATCGCGTGAAGGGTGTGACCGACCTGCCAGTCCCCGACCCGCACAACGCGAGCGGCATCCCTGCCCCTGTACTTCAAGCTCTCCAGGGAAACGGGGCCTTTTTTCCCGATTATTCCGCACACAGGAGGCTCAGGGAAAGGACTTTAAAGAGGTTGACCTGAAATCAGAGTGAAATACCTCACACTGCTGCTGATCATGTCCGTGTCTTTCGCCTGTTTCTCCATAGCAGACCAGAGCGCAGTTGAGATCGAGCTTCCAACCGATTCCCGACCCCTCCTGAACGCGGACAACGTGAAATTCAGCAACGGTGCGTTCTACTTCCTTTACGACAACGTCACGGTGATCGTGAGGAACGGAAGCGTCCGCGTGGCTTTCCCGGTGGAAGAAGTGGAGTACCACAGCTGCTACGGGAAAACAGACAGACTCAAGGTGCGGTGCTGGAACGGCACCGTCACAACTGTGCAGAACGGCAGCACGCTCTTCAACGCATATTTCGACGGGAACGTCTGGCGGATCAGCCTGGACTACATCCAGTATCCTGTCTGGCTGGAAAACTGCGTGGAACTTCCCCGGATGAACTGCAGCACGCAAAAAATCCCGCGAGTAACGGGGTACACGGACAGCTCAGTCCGGACAACCGTCGGGCGGGTCCTGAGGTTGCTGAACGCCCACAGGGTGATCACGCTAAGCGAGTCAAACATTTCAGCGATTGAAAACGTGAGCAGGCTCGGGAACGCAGGGCACAACGGGCGCATCGTGTGGGAAAGGGGATGGAAACCGTACTACAATACGGATCGCCCTCTCCTGCTGAGAAAATTCGTGGAAGGGGGGTGCGGAGCGGGAAAAGAAATGGACGTTCCCGGAGCAGAGGTGAGGTTCCGGCGGAGTTCATATCTTGAAAAGTTCGCGGGCGTTGCGAGCCGTTACCTTGTCCAGCTCTTTGGGATCTACTCCTTTTATCTCCGCAACTTTTTTCAACCCGTAAAGGAGGTTAGCAGGCTCATTTCTTCCCTCAAATGGGCTGCAAACTGGTGAATCCGTTTCGAGCATCAGGTTTTCGAGGGGAACTGCCTCAACGAGCTTCTGCTTGGACTCGCTGCGGATCACGGTGGTCGGAACGGACACGTAGTACCCTCTTTCAACTATTCTCTTCACGAGCTTCCGGGAACCGTCAAACCCGTGCAGGAGTGCCTTCTCAACTCCCTCCGCTTCCAGAACATCCAGAACGTACCTGCCAGCGGAACGGGAATGCACGACAACAGGGAGGTCCAGCTCCTTTGCAATCCTGATCTGCTTGACAAAAGGTTCCATCTGCTCCGGCTTGCGGGCAAACTTGTAATCGAGGCCTATCTCACCCACAGCCACTATGTCAGGTGAGTTTTCTATGAGATTGAGAACGGCATCCACCTCACTCAGGTCTTCTGTTGGGTGCAGCCCCACGGCAGGAAAAATCAGGTCATAAACGCGGGCAATCTCCAGACACCTTACAGAATCCTCGAGATTTATGCCCGCACTCACTATGGCTTCCACCCCAACACTCCTCGCCCTTCGAAGAACGTCCCGCAGGTCACGGGAGAACGAAGGATCCTGCAGGTGGGCGTGGGCATCTATCACATTAATATAATAGGCAATCCTTTAATATATTTCCAGCCTTTTAAAGACGTGGCTTTCGAACTGGTAATCCTGCTGTTCTTCGCCGCTCTCGGGGTTTTCATACTCCGCTTCTTCATGGGAGAGCAGACTCCTCCTCCACCCGCCTACTCGCCCTACGTCATGCCTCCTCCCGCTTACGGCTATTATCCCGTGCAGCAGAAACCCGTGAAGCGAAAGGTCATAATAGTCCCCGAAAGCACGGTCAGGCGGAGAAGAAGCATAAGGAGGCGACACGTTTGAAGGCAGGCTTTGTTGCCCTTCTGCTGCTGATGGCGGCTTTCAGCTGGGAAACCGGCGATGGTGTGTGCAACCGGACTGCAGGAGAGAGCTGCATGAACAGTCCGGACTGCAGTGTTTGCAGAATAGACCTGATCGTCAAGCAAACGCTAAGCGACACATCAACGACAGTTGCCGTCGAGCTCGAAAACAGAGAGCCCGCGGAGGTTTCCGTGGTGCTCACCATGCAGGAGCTGGGGGAAAAAGAACCTCTTTTCATCAAAGCGATGGACCTGAAAAAGTTTGAAAACGCGCGGGTCGAAAAGCGGATAGAAAGAGCTCTGCAAAACAGGACGTTCACTGTCAAGGTCATTGACAGGGAGCTGGGAACCGTCTGGGCGCAGAAACAGTTTCTGGTCCCGGGAATGGAAAACACTCCCGGAAAGGTAAATCCCCTCGTTGGCATAGCAGGGGTCGCGGGCTTCTTCGCAGTGCTCTACTTCGGGCTGAAGGGAATGGACAGGGAGAGGTCCCCGTACGTCATGCCTCCCATGTACGCCTATCCTCCTCCACCCCAGCCGCAGCAGCCCGGGGAAGAAATAATCGTGGTCACGAAGAAAAAGAAATATTACTATGAAAAGAAGTAGTCACCCGTGAAGGTATTTGTGGAATGGCACGGCTGCCCGTTCTCGCACATAGAATCGCGAATAGCTGCAGAGAGAATCGGGGAAGTCGTGGACAGCCCTGAAAAGG
>CAYVIY010000076.1:0-3240 GCA_964451765.1 Candidatus Undinarchaeota archaeon | reverse complement strand
CTCTTATCACGAGCACCCCCCTGTGCTGGGTCGTGTGCTTCACCTCAATCACTGCTCCGAACTCGTTTTCGCTGAGAGCTGTTTCGATCTCAGCGGCAATTTCATCAAGGTGCTTTCCATCCCTTCCTGCCCTTCGGTCTATCACGATCCTGTCCCTGCACGTTGCGAAGTTTATCCTTGCGGCCACATCCCCTCTTTTCAGTTTGATTCCCGCTCCCAGAGCTTCCAGCACCCCTCTCTGCGGGCATTCCTCCGGCGAATAGTTGAAGAGCTGGAGGTGAGCGAGTCCGGAGCCGACTGCGATGCCGGGCGAGATCGGGTAGTGGCGCCCGACCGTTCCTGCTCCCGCCATTTCATTCAGATGGGGAGTTTCAGCAACTTCGAGAGGCGTTTTGAAACCGAGTTCCGGCACGGGTCTTCCCCCGAGTCCGTCCATAACTATCAGAATGAGTCTGGGGCCCTGAAGGGTCTCTATTTTCACGCGCATGTGAGTTTAAGCCGAGCGAATATTTAAGTGTGCTTCAGCGGATAAAAAGTAAAAAGAGGATTACTCCCTGTAACTTTTCAGAACTTCCGAACTGCTGTACAGCTGCTTCATTGTCTCCCCGAAAGTTTTTGCATACTCCCTGCTCTGACTTATTTTTTCTGCAAAACTCAAGGCTGTTGCGGTGATGAAATTTGACAGTGCCAGGCTCTGGTTAAGCAATTTTACTTTTTTTGCATATATTTCAGGGGTTTTTTCAAAACTGGTATATTTTTCGGTGAACTTTTTTGCCAGTTCTGTTAGAAGCATCCCCATACCGAGTCCCACGGTAGACACTAAAACCCCCATCTGTTCATAATTTTCATTCTCGTAAGTTTCTACGATCCTTTTCAAACCCTTCTCGATTTTTCTGGCACTTTGATCCACGTCGATGTTCTCGAGTGTTGCAAATTCCCTGATAAACGTATACGCTCCGAAAAAAGCGTATGCATCTTCATTTTCAGCGTCCATAATATGAGTGTACGGTAGTATTTATATACATTATCATTATATAGTAACCAACACTATTCCTCCATCTTGAGCAGCTCGTTATACTTTGCAACCCTTTCTCCCCTCGCAGGCGCTCCTGCTTTTATGAGAGGTGCTGATGTGTGAACGGCGAAGTGCGCGATGAACGGGTCGTTGGTCTCGCCTGACCTGTGTGAAATTATGTACTTCCAGCCCGCTTTTTTCGCGAGCTCCACGACTTCAAGTGTTTCGCTGACGGTTCCGACCTGATTTGGCTTGACCAGCACTGCGTTGCACGCCCCGGTCTCGATCGCCCTTTTTACTCTTTCAGGATGGGTTACGAGCAGGTCGTCCCCCACCACGGTTGTTCCGGCTTTTCGCGTGACCTCAGCGAAGCCTTCCCAGTCAGATTCTTCCATCGGGTCTTCAACCGAGAAGAAATGAAATTTTCCTGCCAGGTCAATCACGTACTCAATGTATTCTCCTCTGTCAAGTGCCAGCCCGTCTATTCTGTACTTTCCGTCAAAGTAAGAGTTCGCAGCCATATCCAGCGATATCCTGACGTGCTTTCCATACCCTGCTTCCTCTATGGCTTTTTCGAGTATTTCAACGGCTTCTTCTGTCTTCCCGATTGGAGGTGCGAACCCTCCTTCATCGCCAACGTTCACAGCGCTTTTTCCAAACCTGCTCAGGAGCAGGTCGCGAAGCGCCTGATAAACGTTCACCGCTGCTTCCATCCTTTCGCTGAACGTGTTAAGAAAAGGAACTATCATGAATTCCTGCACAGCAAGGTCGTTTCCCGCGTGCTCTCCACCGTTTATCACGTTCAGCATCGGAACGGGCAGGCTGCCTCCTGTTTCTCTGTGTGTGGATCTGAAAAATGCGATGGAAGCTGCGAGAGTCAGGTCCACCCCGAATCTGGACTTGTTTTCTCCCGCTATTGCGATGAGCCTGCTGTCAAACTCCTCCTGACTGTCGTACTCCCCGAGGACGAGCTTTCTGAACTCCCCCGCAAGGGAAACGCTTCTATCCGCAGGAAACTGCACGGCTTCGTGTTTTCCCCTGCTTTTTCCTGCCGGAACGCTTGCCCTGTACCAGCTGCCGTCCACTTTCAGGTCCAGCTCGACTGCCCACTTCCCCCGCGAATTGATTATTTTTCGAACAGTGAGGTCCTCAACGCGCATAATTATTAGACTGCGCGCTACTATTTATGTTACACCGTGCACATGCAAACAGGAGTGCCCCCTATTTCCGCGTACCCGGGCCTCTCCGCATTCATTCCCCGCAGGATCACCTCTTCCAGATTGAGAACGTTCAGCGTGAGATCCCCTAAATTTATTGTGTTGCTGCACCGGAGATACCTCTCAAACTTTCTTTCATCAACTTCCAGCATGTCAATGAAAGTGTAGCTGCTCCTGAAAGGTGCGTGGTCCTTCGGAGGTAAGTATATGTCCAGTCCCCGCCTGTAAATTTCTCCAAGGGTTTTTTCGCTCTTGTATATCCGCCGGGATGCGGGTTTTCTGGCGATCATGTCAATGTCCCCGATTCCTCCGTGAATTGTCAGAAATCTTTCAAGTTCGTGGGAGTTGTCCATCAGCTGCAGGTAAGCTGCTGAGGAGCCGACGATGACATAATCGGAAGGTGAAACGGGGATCGTTGCGAAGATATTGTGAAGGTAATTTATCATTTACCTCCCATATTTACAACTCAAAAGTTTAAATAATCACCGTTTTTGCAGTAGGGCATCAAACGGGAGTAGTCCTGCTTGAGGTATTTTTCGATTCCTATCTGAAGTATTTCCCGGATATCTGTTGCGTAAACCGTCACGCCGTCCATTTCCAGCATCCTGCTTTTTTCGAGCGTTTCCGAAAATTCCTCATCACTGACAGTTTTGATTGCATCAATTAGAACGTACTGTTCCCTGAAAGGGGAGGGATCATCCAGCATTATCAGCACTCTGAATCCATCCCTGTAGGCGTTTCTTGCGAGTTTTTCGCTGTTTCCTATTTTTTCGTGAGCGTTACGGGGAAGGATCAGGTCTACATCTTTTATTCCCCCGTGAGAGTTTAGGAAGAGGTTTGTTAAGGTGGAATTGTTCATAATCTGAAGATAGACTGCAAGCGATCCCGTAAGTACGTATTCGTTTGGATCCAGCGGAATTGTGGAGAGCACCTCTTCTATCACGTAATTACGGATGAGGATCCTTTTTAAATTTGCCCTGCCTGTTTAGTCCTGAGGGCAGGTAGCCT
>CAYVIY010000075.1:0-3244 GCA_964451765.1 Candidatus Undinarchaeota archaeon | reverse complement strand
GCTTATATCCTTTTGCAGGTTCAGTAGTTCAGCGTCCTCACTCTGTGGAAGTGCTTCAGTTTCCTGCCTGCCTGAAACATGAGAGCATCCACGTGGGCTGCGTTCACTCTCCCACCGAGGTACCTGTTCAGCTCCTTTACCATCCTGTCTCCCGCAACTATCGTTGCAGATCTTATGGCTGCTTCCTCTTCACCCCCGGCTTCAAGCACTTCCCCCCTCAGGATCTTTCCTGCAAGCTCACTGTCATAAACGAGTATACCGAGGTGCTGCATCGCGCTCGGAACCCTGTAATCTGCGGCTATCGTGGCATCTTTCATATCGGGCAGTCTGTAACCCCTGGGAAAGAGCCCTTCATAGAGCAGTATCGGAACGAGACTGGCAAGCTTGTCAAACCGCACCCTTCCGACCGGGGAGTCAATGTAATCCCTGCCAAAGGACTCAGGAAACTCTCTCCGAAGGGTGCGCGTTATTTCGTACGCTTTCCAGTCTGCACTTTCCAGAATTCTCTCAGGGTCTCCCCCGCACTCTGCAAGCACCCTCCCCATCTCGTTAAGCCTGCGAACCCTGCCCTCAATGAACTGAAGATTGTCCGCCTCACCCAGATGGGATCTGAACCGGTCAACAGTGAGCTCTGCCATCCAGTTCGCCAGGCTTTCGTACGGATCCTTTCCCTTTCCTTCCCGTTTCCCCATCTCGATCAGCTCTTTTATCAGCAGCTGCCAGCCGTCCGAGCCCTTGAGGTTTTTGTAATACCAGTGACCCTCATCTGTCCAGAAGCAGGCGTCTCCGCCCCCTGTTGCGTACATAACCTGAACTATGTACTCCCGGGGATCCTGCGGATAGGGGTCCCACGTCCACGTTGGTAGATCCGTCCATTTGTTTTCTTTTGATGTTTTTCGGGCGAATTCAGAGAGTTTCTCAAAATCAATGTCCACCAGCCGTTTCCCGATGGCTTCCCAGTACCTTCTCGAGGATTCAACAATGTCGTTCATATACTGTATTCACTTTGCAGGTTAAATATTTGATTCTGCAAAAAGTATTTTAAGTCAAGCTTCAGAATCTGTATGCTGGCCCCGGTAGTGTAGATGGTTATCATACGGGACTGTCAATCCCGTGACCCGGGTTCGAATCCCGGCCGGGGCGCTTCCTTTTCAAGCTTTTTGCGTCATTTCTAGAGCCTGTTTGTGAGCGATTCTTTAGTTTTTCGCAGTTGTCTGCTTTCACTTTCATCACTGTTTGTAAAAATTGACATTATAATATCAGAAATATTATAAATATTGATAGTGTAATATCTATAATGATGAATACTTTGATTGCTGAACAAAATCCCTGGTGGAAGAACGCAAAAGAAATTGAGGAAGACCCTAAAGTAAGTGAAGCCCTTTCAAAGCAACACAAGCTAACATATTCTTTCAATAGCGAAGAAAACAGGCTCATATTCGGTCCAAGGCAGATTGGAAAGACAACATACCTCAAGCTGCTTATTCACGACTTAATTATTAACAAAGGAATCCCTCCGAAACAGTGCTTCTATTTTACCTGTGATATTCTGAGGAACTCAAAAGAGCTTCTGAATTTGATAAGAACTGCCGATAAGCTCTTTTCTCCGAAATATTTTTTCCTAGACGAAATTTCCTTCGTCGAAGGATGGGAAAGGGCAGTCAAATATCTGATGGACAGTGCAAAGTACGCAAATAAAGTATTCTATTTAACGGGATCTTCTTCCGTAGCTCTGAAGAGGGAGAGCTTCCCTGGGAGAAATATCCGGGCGCAGGAGTTTCTCCCACTTTCATTTCGAAGATTTATCAAGTTGTTCGGGAGCCGGGAACTCAAGAAATTGCTGGAGTCTACAAACGTTCGGAAATTGCCGGACATAAAGGAACAGATTAAATCACTACTCCCTTTCTTCGATGAGGTTGATTCTTTATTCTACAAATATCTTCAATGTGGCGGGTTTCCAAGGGCGTTTTATGAGCTTATGGAAAATGGTGAGATTCGTGACGAAACTTTTGATATATACTGGCAGTGGGTCATTGGGGATGTTGTCAAACTTAAAAGGAGTCAAAAGATTGCCACAGGCGTATTTCGTGGGATCTTAAAAAATTACACTTCCAAGTTTTCCCTCAGTTCCATCTCCAGAGAGATGGAAATAGGTTCTCATGTTACTGTACGGGAGTACCTTGAGCTCTTAGAGGACCTCTTCGTAATAAGGAACTTCTACACGTTCGATCTGAACCGAAAGACCGTGATTTACCGAAAAATGAGAAAGGTTTACTTCATCGATCCTTTTCTTTACAATGTCTTTGAAAAGAAGCTGGTTGGAAAAACTCAACGCTTGGATAGGTTAGTAGAAGGTGTCGTGGCAGAACATGTTATCCGATTTGTAAAAGATCCCCTGAAAGTCGGATTTTATCATGGCAGAAAGGAAATTGATATTGTAGTTCCGGACACTGGAATTGAAGTAAAATGGCAGAAGAATGTGAATCATCGAGATTTTCCAAAGGTAGATGTAAAAAACAAGATTATCCTGTCGCAGGATAAGGTTGACCTGTCAGGGGACGTTCTCATCGTTCCAGCGAGCTTGTTCCTCTGCGTTTTGAGAATCCAAGGGGCTTAACTTTAACAGTTTGGTATTTTTCGCAACGGGCTTAATCCCGGCCGGGGCGTCATATCTCGTTAAGTTTTTCCAAAAAGGTTTTTCTGTCAATCCCAAGTTCTCTAACCATCTTTGATAAGAGACTTGGACATATCTCTTCTTCCCCATGTTTTGGGATGGGAATTAACCCTTTTCCTTCTTTCTTGTATATGTAATGTGACCCTGTAACCCGGATTAAGCGGTAACCGAACTTTTCAAGTAGTCTCATCATTTTTCTTACTTTTATAGGCCTTAATCTCATTTTTACACCTTTAGAGGGATCCTCTGAATCGCTACGAACTCGCTAGTAACGCCAAGTTCATCAACAAAAACAGGTATAAGTTCCTCTAACCTTTTAATAACCTCTTCAATACTTTTTCCTTGAGTAAAACAGCCAGGAAGCTCAACGACTTCACCAACATAAAAACCTGTAGTTTTATCTCGTTCAATTACTGCAGTAAAACCCTGAACTTTCTTTTCCATGAAATGTTTTGTATTTGGAAATTAAATCATTTCTCCTATATGTGGTGTATTAAGGACACACAAGAAAGAGCTAAACATTTTTGATTGATCAACAAATTTAAATCAACAATACACTTACACTAAGGA
>CAYVIY010000074.1:2601-3277 GCA_964451765.1 Candidatus Undinarchaeota archaeon | reverse complement strand
CTTGACTTCGTGCTTGAGGACGGGGACAGGGTGTGGATAAAGAGCAGGGTATGAAAACATTTGTAAATGCACGCGTTGTTTCTGTGTGTGGACAAGCTCAAAGTGTTCGGACTGGTTTTCGTGGTGGCTTCGCTCCTCCTGCTGTTCTGGGAGCACAGCACCCTTTCGGGGGAGCACGGAACTGAACTCGCAAATCCCGCTTCGACCTACTGCGTTGAGCACGGGGGTCAGCTGAAGATGGTTCACACGGAAAAAGGGGAAACGGGAATCTGCGTTATAAATGGGGTGGAGTGTGAAGAATGGGCGTTTTACAGGGGAGAATGCCCCTGATCACGGGCTGAGTATGTAACTCGGAATTTCATTCATGGTTTGCCATTCTTCGATCTTTCCATCTGCGTTTATGACAACCCTGTAATACTTCCCTTCCTTGTCCTTCAGGTAGATCGCCCAGTGCTTGAACTCCTTTTTGCTCGCAACGAGCGAAGTTGACTTGCCCGTTACCTTCTTTATGTGGTCCTTAGCGACCTTTTCGGCTTCATCAACCGTCAGGCCGAACCTTATCCGTTCTATGTACCTTCTCCTTTCTCCCTCAAGCTTCAGCAGGGCCCCCCTCTTCCAGGTTTCGTAAAGGTGGTAAATTATTATCAAAAAGGCTCCTGCTATCGCGCTGGCTATC
>CAYVIY010000074.1:0-2591 GCA_964451765.1 Candidatus Undinarchaeota archaeon | reverse complement strand
GGCTATCCCCGCCCGGAGGTACAGCTCGATGTCTGAGACTGCAAAGCTCAGAAATGAAAAGTGAGGAGCCAGATAGGCGAATATGAGCAGCAGGGCGCCGAAAACTACCAGCATCGTTCCGATCCCGAATATTCCCCTTCGTGACAGCCATCTCGCGCCCTTTCTCAGCCTTATGCTCAGATAGAACAGCGCGAAAAGAACCACCACAGCGAAGACCACAGTTTCTAAATGAATCACCACATAAGACACCCCCTTCCTTAAATTTAAACCTTACTGGCATTCTCGAGCAGGGACACAAACAGGGGCTGTGGATCAAGCGGCCTGCTGAGAAACTCGGGTTGGTACTGCACCCCTATGAAAAACTGCCCGGGAATCTCGAGGGTCTCAATGGTTTCGTCCTCGGGAGAGAACCCGGGAAATCTCATTCCGTGCGATTCGAGCAATTCTCTGTATTCAGGGTTGAGCCCGTACCTGTGCCTGTGCCTTTCAAAGATTTCGGTTTTCCCGTAAACCCCTGCGATTGCGCTGCCCTCTTCCAGAAGGATCCTCTTTGCTCCCAGCCGCATGGTTCCCCCGAGGACGTCCTGTCTGGCTTCCCAGTGGGGAATTATCACGCGGTGGGGTGTGCCGGGATCAATTTCGGTCGAGTTCGCACCCTTCAGCCCTGCCACGTTGCGCGCGAACTCAACAACTGCGAGCTGAAATCCGTAGCACAGGCCGAGCCAGGGGATTCGGTTTTCCCGCGCGAACCTTATGGCTTCAATCTTTCCTTCTGTTCCCCTGCTCCCGAAACCCCCGGGAGTTATCATTGCATCGAACTCGGGCATTTGTTCTCCCTGTTCGATTTTTTCAGAGTCTATCCACAGGATCTCCGGTCTGATCCCGAGCTTTGCTCCGGCGTGAACGATTGCCTCCTTTATGCTCAGGTACGTGTCCCCTTTCCCGTACTTCCCGACTATTGCAACCCGGACAGACCCTTTAGGGTTTTTCAACCTGCTCACAAATCCTTCCCAGGAGTGCAGGTCAGGCTGCCTGACCTTCAGGTTCAGTTTCTTCTGGACAACCTCGTGTATTCTCTCCCTGACGAGCGCGAGGGGTAACTCGTACACGCTCGCAACGTCTGAATCGCTTATAACCGCGTTTTCTTCCACATCGCAAAATAGGGCGATTTTTCGCTTCGTTCCTTTCCGAAGGGGCTCTTTACACCTGCCAACAATTATGTCTGGCAGGAGACCCATTTTGCGGAGGGCAATGACGCTGTGCTGGGTTGGCTTGGTTTTCTGGTCCGTCCCGAGAAGAGGTATGAACGTGAGATGGACATTTATCAGATTTTCCTCCCTCTTGAGCTGACGGATGGCTTCTATGAAGGGCTGCCCTTCTATGTCGCCCACGGTTCCTCCGATCTCAACGATCACGAAATCTCTGTTCCGACCGAGCTTTCTCAGGCTGGCTTTTATTTCATTCGTCACGTGAGGGATTATCTGAACTGTTTTCCCGAGGTAGTCTCCTTTCCTCTCATGGGCTATCACCTGAGAATAGATTTTGCCTGTTGTTATGTTGTGATCCCTGGTCAGGCTTTCCCCGAGGAAGCGCTCATAGTGTCCGAAGTCCAGGTCCACCTCCCCTCCATCGTCCAGCACGAAAACCTCTCCATGCTCGAACGGGCTGAGAGTTCCCGCATCTATGTTCACGTAGGGATCGATCTTGACGAGAGTTACCCTGTAACCGCAGGATTTCAAAATTCTTCCAATGCTCGCGGAAAGCGCGCCTTTCCCGATTCCGCTCATAACTCCGCCGGTGACCACGATGTATGCAGGCATTTCTTAAGGACAGGCAGGCGTTAATAACCTTTTGTATCTGGCACAAACATATAAAACGGGTGTGAAGTACCGTTGTATGAAACCTTTTGAAGTTACCGTGTTCAACGTAAATCACGGGCTTGACCCGTCCAGAAAAATCCAGCTCCTTGAAGAAGCCAGGTCGGACCTGACGGTTTTTCCCGAGCTGTTCCTCGACCTTGAAGCAATGCGGGACCCTGACGGGCTGATTGAAAGGATGGCGGGCAGGGACAGCGTGGTCGTGTTCGGCGCTCGCTGGGAGAATCACAACAGCGCGTTCGTTGCTGGCAGGGGGAAGGTGCGCAGGTACGACAAGGTTCACCTGACCCGCGATGACATTTCCGCTGGGCTTGAAAGGGGGAGCAAATTTCAGGTGTTCGATCTGGGATTCGCCCGGATCGGGGTTGCAATATGCCACGACATTCAGTTCCCCGAGAGCTTCAGGACCCTGGTCAGCAAGGGGGCGGAGGTTGTGGTTGTGCCTGCACTCTGGCCGTCGTTCGACACGGTTGGCTGGGACTCGTACACGCGGGTGCGGTGCAGGGAGAATCAGGTGTTCGGGGTTTTTTCAAACGGAACCGGCACTTTCAAGCATCTGCTCTGCGGGTACAGCAGGGTCGTCAGTCCGATGGGCTCCGTGATCGTGAACGTGGAGCCACTTCCCCGCGACGCGGACTCCGCAACAGTCAGGCTGGATCCCGAACTGCTTGACTTCTCGCGCGGGAAGGGATGGGAAAAGGAAAACTACTGGGG
>CAYVIY010000073.1:0-3290 GCA_964451765.1 Candidatus Undinarchaeota archaeon | reverse complement strand
CGAAGGAAGGAGAGAGGAGGCGGGCGGAGGACTTTCTGCTCCTTTTCCTGCAGGGTTCGACATACTTTTCCCGCTACACACTCAGCATTGACTTTTCCGTGATTTCCCCCGTTTCTTTTAGCTCAGAAATTTACACTGCTGTTAAAAAGGGTGGGGGAATTCTCGTTTGCGGACTTTGGGAAGGGACAGCAAAGGTCGCTCTCGATGCGCTGAACCTGCTACCTCCTGAAAGGGCGTACGAGTACCTTCTGAAGGTGGATGAGAGGAAAGAAGTTTTAAGGGTTCCAGATGTTCAGGTGAGTCGGGTTGCGAGGATCCGGCTTGGCAGGAAGGAGAACCGCGTCAAGATCTACGACAGGGACCTTTACATGCCGCTGGATGGAGAGAAGCTCCTGCAGTACTTTTCTCCGGTTTTCAGTGCGTTTTACCAGCTGCGCGATCACGACGGGATCGACGGTCTCCTCTGCAAGCTCCGGGAGAAAAGGGTCCATTCCGTTTTCGGGAAGTCCGTTGATCTGAAAAGGAACGTTTATGTGGTGGTATGCGGGGATGAAAAGAAGGTGGAGGGAAACGTGTACGTTTCCAGGCTCGGGGGAAAGAGCCTGAGGAAAGAGTTTGAGAAATGTGGGAAGTCTTATAAGAGGAGAGTGAGATAGATGGATGTGAGCGAGCAGTACGCGCTGGAAAAAGTGGATGTTTACATCCCCCGGGAGATTCCTGTCAAGGTTTACAATCCCTCGACGAAGTCCTTTGATGAAGTTAGGATCTCCGGTAGGGAGCTTGAGGGCAGGTACGCGAACATCCTTTCAAAGCCCGTGGTCGAGGAGTAAACGACCGGACGGGCAACACTTATAAACTTTGAAGTGACTATATTGTATGTCTGAGGACAAATTGCTTGCGAGTCTTGGCAGTGGCGGTTCTGAAAATAAGAGTGGCGTACATTCTGAAAATACTGTAAGTATAGTAAGCAAGTATCATCGCCAGTACAAAGATGGGGACTACAATGCAGATGTTACACTGAGTGCAGGAGTTGACAAAGACGGACCGCTTTTCATCCTGTATGTGAAAGATAATGGGAAAGATGCACTGAAGAAGAGAAAAAAGCTTGCCAAAGCCATCCAGAAAGAAATACTGCCTATGTACGGACTTTATGCATCAGATCTCGTCAAGGAAGGAAAAACGCCACGTTTGGTTATCCGTGCCGGAGATGAGCACCTCCGGAGTGTTGTTTATGCAGGTGTGCAGGAAATTCAAACGAAAGGAATTCTGGACCTTTCTAAGGGGGTTCAGAAGTACGGATCTGAGCGTGAGTACCTGGAGAAAGCTTCAAAGTCCAGCAAGTGGAAAAAGATCGCTCTTGCCCTCGGAGTCGGTGTTGGGACGTCCATTCTCCTGAAGTACGGTGCGGAAGCTTTGACGGCATTTGCAGACTCCGCGTACCATTCACTGGTGACAGTGCTTGATGACATCGGATTTGACCCCATCGCTGAATCCCTGAAAAGCATAAAGGATGCGGTTGCAGTAATTGACTACCAGTTAGATCATCTTTCAAGTCTTGCGTCTGCTGTGCGCAACAAGGGCGAAGAAATGGTTGCAGATGCAACTACGGATAAAGGACCTTACTGGCACGTTGCAGTGAATGCCGATGCGGACGGTAATGGCATTCCCGATATTGACCAGCCCGGTGTACAGAGTGACGCCGAGGACATATGGAATGATTACGAGCGTGGAATTGTAACAGACGACACATCGAAGATCATTCACGACCTATTTGCTCAGGTGTCCAACGAGATGAAGCAAGGGCAGTACCTCGAAAGTCTTGCAGATGACATAGACAGGACAGGAGCAACCATATTTGCAGCAGCAGGAACCATTTACTCTGACAAGGGTATTGATTCTGCTGTTAAAGCTATCGAAGGCGGGATTGCAGATCTGGATGGAGTGATCGGCAGCAAGAAACGGATCATAGGGACGATTGCAAAGTCTGGCCTTAAAATGGCAGGGTATATGGGTCTAATGATGAAGCTTGGTGCTGTTCTTTTGCCTGCTTATCTGATCTACAGCGGGTATAAGGGTGGAAAGACAGTGAAAAAAATGGCGGATCTTGCGAGGCTTCCAGAAGTGCTTCCTGCGAATCTTGTGCTCGCAAGGACCAACGTGTATAGCGAGGTCGCATAAATCTTTATTTATTTCTTTTTTATCTGTTTTGTGTGAGACTTAAAGAGTCGTTCTTGTTGATTCTGCTGCTCGTCTTATTTGCTTTTTCGTACGGGTTTTCTGGTAACTGTACTTCCTGTGGTAGTGGCCATGATTGTTCAAACGATTGTGTTTTTGAGGATAATGATGACTATTACTGCAAGTTTCACGGTATTTACTGGTACGGTTGTTATGAAATCAAAAATGATACAGCATTTATCACCTGTAACTCAGATAACCTCGAAAAACAATCCGATGACGCGGGTTTTGGAAGTAACGGATTTGTTTATGACTCGAGCCACCCGTACTACTGCACGGACTACAACCAGACGGGAAACTACACCTGGAAGACCTGCTATGATGGAGCGCCGGATGCGAACTGGTACTCCGTTCAGCTTGCCTGCTCGAATGGTGAACTTTACGAATGCACGGATAAAAGCGGGATTTCAGGAACTGCCAAGGGAGATTGCGGTTCAATAACTGTGAATTCCCAGAAGCTTTACTGTGATGGGAAGAAAGTTACTCTGTGGTCGTGAGAAATTGTGTTCCCAGTAGCATTTCTATCCAGGAAATTGGAAGAGACGGAAAGGTTGTAAGCGAGAGGAAAATCGAGCTTAGGGATCACGGGTGGAGAAACTTTTTAACAAGGTTAACGAGCTTCTAGATGAAGGGAAGTTTAAGGTTGTGGTGGAATGAGTTATCCGAGAGTAAGCATTATAAACTTGGAAGTAATTAAATAATATGTCCACTCCAGATATAAGATGGGCGGAGTTTGAGGATGTTTTGGGGGATGTAAATGGGAAGGAGATCTACAGAAGGGACATTGTAATAACACCCCCTGATTTCAAATCTAAGTTCAGAAATGTGGGAAAAGTGCTGGCAAAAAAGATTAAAAAAGAAAAAGATGGGGAAATAATAGTTTACTTCGATCCTAAACGGGAAGAGTATACATATATTGTTTCTCCGAAAAATATAAACCCCAAAGGAGTTACTCCCGAAGATGTTGTTGCAGATGTACTCGATGACCTTATGGAAGCAGTTAAGGATACTTACCTCTCGGGCTATTATAATGCTCTCAAGAGCGGTGGAAAGAT
>CAYVIY010000072.1:0-3317 GCA_964451765.1 Candidatus Undinarchaeota archaeon | reverse complement strand
CCGGGGTGGCGGAGTCTGGTCAAACGCGCGGGACTTAAGATCCCGTGGCTAGTGCCTGCGTGGGTTCAAATCCCACCCCCGGCAGCTTCCTGACTGGAACTGCTCTGGAATCTGCGGAGCGCTCTCATGCCCCCATCGTGAATGACAACCCCTCTCACACTTTTTCCTTTTAAAACCCGTTTAATCTCGTCCATATCACGATTTTTCATGACCTCCGGATATTCACTGATGAGAAAGTCCCTGAACTCCTTCCCTGCTGCCTTCCAGTTCAGAAATTCTATCCAGTAAAAATCCACAAATTCCGTTTCCTTAACTATGGCTTCGAGATCTGTCAGTCCCGGGATAACTGGAGAAATGAACGCATAGGTTGTGAAACCACTGTCCTTAAGATCCTTCAGGGCGGATATCCTCCTGCTGACAGGGGGAGCGTTGGGCTCTGCAAATCTGGAAAATTCATCGGGGAAAGAATTTACAGTCAGTCCAAGCTCAACGTTTTTGAATTGATCAAACAGGTCTGTATCTCGCAGGATTAACGGGGATTTTGTGAGTACGGACAGCTTTATTCGCTTATCCATATTTTCCAGCGTTTTTCTGGTCAGTTTCAGTCTCTTTTCTATAGGTTGGTACGCATCGGAAACGCTGGACATGTACACACAGCCCTTAACATACTTGTTTTTCACCAGCTGTGGAATGTTCTCCTTTACGACCACCCATTTTCCCCATTCGCCGTAGGGGTAAAATCTGCACATGAACTTGGCATAGCAGTAGCGGCAGGCGTGTTCGCAACCGATGTAGAGGTTCAAAACATAGTCGGCTCCGGGGATCTTTGTTTTTGCGAATGGTCTTTTTGCCTGTATCCTGATAACTTCCACATCTCGCATACGGGAAGGCAGTTATATTTGTTGGGGAAGTAGCCCCGCCCGGATTCGAACCGGGGTTTGCGGATCCAGAGTCCGCCGTGCTTGACCAGGCTACACCACGGGGCTATCAAGCCATTCAGGGATCGCAGATCCCTGGATCGGTTCCAGCGTGAACCGATGTTCGGTTCTGCTTGACCAGGCTACACCACGGGGCTATCAACCCACGGGTTGGATCACTATGCACTATTTTTCTGATTTTCTCCTTTAAGTTCTTTTTCTTTCCTGAACAGGAAGTGGAGCAGAGGTGCGGAGATCAGGTTTGAAAATATGATGATCAGGCTTATGAGAAGGAGCATTTCGCTTGAGTGCTCTATACCCATCGTCGTGTACATAACGCCGAGGACAGCTTCATTCAGCCCGCGAGGCAGGAACGCGATCAGCTTGGCGTCCATCCTCAGGATTGTGATCGCGATTGCACGAGCGACCAGCAGCCCGACAGTTGCCAGCAGCGCTATTGCCCACGTTTCCGGGCGGGATGGTATGCGCAGGACAGTTCCCAGGAACAGGAAGAAGTAAGTTCTTATGAGGAACGCGATTTCATCGTGGAACTGCGCGAATCTACCCGTCGAAACCCTCGGAAGGTGCATGAGCTTCGTTATTTCCTTGCTGTTTCCAAGCAGGAAACCGAAGGTAAGGGCCGCCAGGGCGCCGCTTCCCCCGACTGTTTCTGTGAACCCGTAGAGAATGAAGAGAAGCGCGAGTGTGAGCATATACGAGTACGGCTTCCCCCTGAGCTGCTTCAGAATTTTTATCCAGACGAATCCGGTAACCGTTCCGAGAACTATGCCTATAGAAAATGAGGAAAAGATCGTGGAAAGCGCGAGTCTTGGATCGATACTTGATTTTAGTATGAGCTGCGCGATGGAGAGCCCGAAAACGACCTCAAGGATGTTGGTTGTTGTTGATTCGAGTCCGAGCAGTGTGGTCTTTTCAGTATCAAGTTTCAGCGATTCCGCCATTGGTATCACAATCGCTGCAGATCCCCCTCCGAGGGAAAAACCGTAAAGGAGGGCGTATATGAGAGGGTAGTGCATGCTGTAGTGGAATATGGCAGTCAGGACGGCAGAGGACAGAATAAAACCTATTATTCCGAGGTAGAGGGAGGAAACCAGCCCAGCCATCATACTTCTCATGTCCGTGTTGAGTCCTGCATCGAACAGGATCACTGCCAGAGCCACGCTCGCAGCCAGCCCGGCGATTGACAGGAATCTTGATGTGTCGACTACCTGGCTCATAAGGAGCCCGAGAAGGATTAGAAAGAGCGAATCTGGGATTTTCGTCCGGGTGAATGTGTAGCTGGCAAGGAACCCCAGGAAAAGAAAGGCACCGAACAACATCATAATTATCAGAGGGTCCATACAACCACCTCGGGACTTTCATTAAAAAGCTTAGTCAATCTCAAGAACTTCGAGGAGCTGCGCGATTTCAGGTGCGAGTGCGGAGTAAGGTAGCACTGCGCCCCTGTCGGATACGACTGCAAGAGATCCTATAAAATCGGATTTTGCCAGCGTTCCGTAGTCTGCGTGAACTTTCAGCGCCTTTTCAATGGTGTCCAGCTCTTCTTCACTTGCTTTTGGTCTTACCAGCGCCCCTTTGTTGTTTACGAGGACCATCGACCCGATGACGTCGTGATTTCCGACACGCATCACCTCTGTTCTGACCCCAAGCGCTTTTTCTATCTCCCCTTTCCGGTCCTCCAGAACGGGCGAGATCACAGCCCCCTTGTCGTTTGCGACCACCAGATTGCCCACAGCAGTGTATCTGGTCTCGAGCAGGGTTGCACCCTCAGCAGGTATCCCGCTCAGCACTCCCTTTCCGTTTCCCGCCATGAAGATGCCTATGAGGGGCGTTTCGCTCCGAACTTCAACCGGTTCCAGCTCCAGCTTCTCGGTTATCGTGCTGATCAGCTTTTTAGACGGAAACCCCGCAGAATACATCAGTCTGTTTCCAGATATTGAAAGAAAAATGCCGAGGAAATCTGTCCCGAAAGCTTTTCCCCGGACTATCACTTTTTCTCGCCCTTCTTTTCCTTCTTTTTAGCGGGCTTCTTTTTTGTGGCTGTCTTTTTCTTTGCTGGAGCCTTTTTTTCCGGTTCCTCTTTTGCTATTTCTTCAAGAACCTCTTTTGCTTCCTTTGATTCCCTGGTTTCTTCTTTCTTTTCCTCTTTTTCCTTCTTGACTTTCTTCTTTTTCTGTTCCTCTTCACCCACGAACTTCTTCCACGCGCTATCGCTCACTGTTGCAAGCTCAACGAACACAGTGTCTCCCTTCTTGAGCGCCCGAACCTCCACTCTTCTTGGCGGGTTCTTTATGCCTCTGCTCCAGAGGAACTCATTGAGCTTGCCACCAACCTTCACGTCTTCCGCTTTCATATGCCTCGCGACGAACTCCTTCAGGA